>NZ_JBEZDN010000092.1:0-31891 GCF_040648315.1 Pseudonocardia sp. NPDC049154 | reverse complement strand
GCGCGCGCCCGCGCCAGCCACGCCCGCCCCTCGACGCCCAGCGAGCCGGACCGCGGGATGCCCTTCTCGGCGGCCTCCTCCGCGGCGCCGAGCAGGCGCTCGGCCTGCTCGTGCGCCCCCTCGGGCACGGCGGCGAGGCCGAGTGCGGCGAGCATGATCGCCGCGATGTGGTGCGGGAGGAGCCGCTCCAGGTCGGCCAGCGCGGTCTCCGCCCGGCGCAGCGCCTCCTCCGGCGCGCCCCGCCAGAGCGCCGCCTCGACGCCGGCGCCGCCGAGGAGGAGGACCACCTGGTCGTCCTCCTGCTCGCGGGAGTCGAGCTCCTCCCAGCGCCGCTCGGCCTCCGCGAGCCGGCCTCGGGCGACCTCGACCAGCAGGCCGGCGGCCGCGAGCCGGCCCGCGACCACCGGGGCCACCATCGCCCCGCCGAGCCGCGCGGTGTGCTCCGCGGCCTCCCAGTCGCCGGCGACGAACTCGCTCATCAGGCGGGCGACCCGCAGGTCCATCCCGTAGCCGCTCCAGGTGGTGCCGGTCTCGGTGGCCCGCCGGCCCCCGGCCGCGAACTCCGCCGCCGCAGCCGCCGCGGAGCCCTCCTCGAGGAACGACATCCCGCGGTTGTAGAAGATCCGCAGCTCCACGCCGATGTTCCCGGAGCCCCGGGCCAGCGGCAGCGCCTCGGACAGCAGCTCCCGGCTGCGCGGGCCGCGGCCCTCGAACTCCTCCGCCACGGCCAGGCTGATCAGCGCGTCCGCCTCGACGGCCGCGACGTCCTGCAACGCCTCCGCGAGCGCCGTGTCCGGGTCCGCGTCCCCGTGTTCGCCGTGGGGCTCGGCGGTGCCGGCGCGCAGGGCCGCGGCGGCCTCCCGCGCGATCCGCAGGGCGGCCGCGCCGTGCTCGCGTACGCCCGGGACGTCGTCCGTCCGCCAGAGCGCACGGGCCAGGATGGCGTGCGCCCAGGCGAGGTCGGCCGTGGGCGGCCCGTCCCGGAGGAGGTCGACGGCCTCCCGGACGGTCGCGGCGGCGGCCGCGGTGGCCTCGGTGCGCTCGAGCAGGCGGATGGCGTGCCGGACCCGGACTTCGCCGGCGCGCTCGCGGTCCGTGTGGGCGTCGACCAGTTCGAGGGCCCGGGTGCTCAGCGCGATGCCGCGGTCCGGGTCGCCGGTGGCGCTCGCCGACCAGGCCGCCCAGAGCGTGACGGTGATCTCGTCCGCGCCCGCGACCGCCGCGGCGTCGGGTACCGCGGACCACAGCTCGACGGCGCGTTCGGCGTGCCGCAGGACCTCGGCCGGAGCCCCCACCCGGTCCGCCTCGCGGGCCGCGCGCACCGACGCGGCGAGCGCGCGGGGCAGGTCGTGGGCGGCGAGGGCGTGGTGCGCGAGGGCGGCGGCGGGGGAGGTGCCGACGGGCGAGGGCCGGCCGGGCGGGGTGGGCTGCGCCAGCCGCGCGGAGAGCAGGTCGGCGTAGCGCGAGTGGATCCGCGCCCGCTCGCCGGGCAGCAGGTCGCCGTAGACCGCCTCGCGCAGCAGGGCGTGCCGGAAGGCGAGGTCGCCCCGCTCGTCCGGCACCAGGACGTGATGGGCCACCGCCTCGCGGACGGCCTCCTCGAACTCCGCGGTGCCCAGGCCGCTGACCTCGGCCAACGTGGCGTCGGCGACGCTCCGCCCGGCCACCGACGCGACCCGCAGCACCTGCCGCGCGGGTGCGGGCAACCGCTCGAACCGCGCCAGCAGCACGTCCGTGAGCGCCTCGGGCAGGCCGGCGCCGCCGCCTGCGGCTGAGACGAGCTCCTCGGCGAAGAAGGCGTTGCCCTCACTGCGCCGGGCCAGCCGGTGCAGCTCGCGCTCCTGCAGCCCGAGGTCGCCGGCGAGGGCGGTGACCAGGGCGAGCGCATCGGCCGGGGGCAGCGGCGCGAGCTCCAGCCGCTCGACGGCGGGCAGCCGCACCAGCTCGGCGAGCACCGGTCGCAGCGGGTGCCGGCGGTGCAGGTCGTCCGCCCGGTAGGTGGCCACGACGAGCAGCCGCCCCGCACCGAGCCGGGAGAGCAGGAAGACGAGGAGGTCGCGGCTCGAGCGGTCGGCCCAGTGCAGGTCCTCGAGGACCAGCAGCACGGGCGGCCCCGCGGCCGACATCGTCTCCAGGGCGGACAGCAGCGCCTCGAAGACCCGCAGCTGGCCCAGCTCGCGCCCGCCCCGCTCGGCCGACGACTCGCCGGGGACGAGCCGCAGCAGCCCGGGATGCCGCTCGGCCAGCTCGGGGTGCTCCGCGAGCAGCCGGCCGACGATCTCGGTGAAGGGCAGGTACGGCAGCTCCACGCCGGCCGTGTCGATGCACCGCCCCAGCAGGACGAGCGCGCCCGCCCCGGGGGCCCCGGACGACCCGGACGCCTCCGCCGACAGCTCCGTGATCAGCCGGGACTTGCCCACCCCGGCGTCGCCGGACAGCAGGACGCCCGTGCCCCGCCCGGAGCGCGCCCTCTCGAGCGCAGCGGCGAGGACGGCCCGTTCGGCCCCCCGACCGACCAGACCGATCCCCACCCCCGGACGTGGCACGGGCGTCATGCTCGCACGGACCCCCGACCGTTCCGGGCGAGTTCCGCGGGCGTCCCCCTCACGCCGCGCGGCACTGCCCGCTCAGCGCCGACTTCTCGTGCGGCACCGGCGGGGGTACGGGGATGCGGGGCGGCTCCCGCCGCCCCTTCCGCCAGAGCCGGGCCAGGCGGGCCGTGCGGAAGCGGTCGGCCTCCGCGAGGAGGGCGCTGCGGTGCTCGTCGACCATCGTCTCCAGGAAGAGCATGACGATGACACTCCGCCTGAGGGGTGCCCCCGGACATCGGTCGGTCACGCCGTCCCGGGCCACCGCCGCGCACCGGGCCTGAGGGGTCGCCTTACCCCTCGGGGTGCAGCAGCCCCGCCACCCCTCAGGACTCCTCTCCCCGGGACCGCTCGGCCTCCCGGCCCGCGGGTTCGGGGTCGCCGCAGGGGTCGGTGTGCCAGAACCCGAACGGATCCGGCAGCGCCGGCCAGGTCTCCTCGCCGGCGGCGAGCTCGGCGTCGGTGAGCAGGGCGGACCGCAGGCCGGCCTCGACGGCGTCGAGGCCGTCGGCGTCGAGCGCGTGGGCCAGCACGACGACGTCCTGGGCCCGGTCGCCGAAGCGCGGGTGCCAGCCGAGCGCGGCGAGCGCCCGCCGCTCGTCGGACACCTCGTCCCACGCTTCGGGGTCCTGCCCGGCGAGCCACTCGCCGGCCTGCCCGATCCGCAGGCCGCCACCGGCGGACTCCAGCCACAGGACGTCGTCGGGCCGGGTGGCGAGCCAGATCCGCCCGCGGGTCCGCACGACGCCGTCGAGCAGCAGGTCGATCGCCTCGTGCAGGCGGTCGGGGTGGAAGGGGCGGCGTGCGGAGAAGACGAGCAGCCGCACCCCGCAGTCGGTGGTCAGCGGCGGGGCGCCGCGCAGCAGCGGGCCGTGGACGTCGTCGGGCCGGCCACGGCGGGCCTGTGCGTGGGTGCGGCGCAGGAGGACCGCGTCGTCGTCGAGCTCGGCGAGCCGGGACCGCAGCGCGGTGGGCGCCAGCCGCTCCAGGACGGCGTCGACCCGGGCGTGCTCCCAGGCCGGCGCGGAGCCGGTGTGCACGAGCAGGTCCGCGAACTCCGCCTGCGCGACGGCGACCTGGGCGACCGTGCGCATGTCGTCCGGGAGGTCGGCGAGGCCGCGCTCGGTGACGGGCTCCTCGCTGGTGGCGTCGTCGAGCCAGCCGGTGGCGTCGACGGCGGTGATCACCCCGCGCAGGTCGACGAGATCGGTGAGCACGACGCCGTCCACCAGGACGTGGGCGAGCGCCCAGCACACCTGCTCGGGCTCCAGGGCGGGGTCGAGGTGCAGGACGACGCGGCGGACCCGGCCGGCGAAGCGGCGCAGCGTCGGCAGGAGGTCCTCGCGCAGGGTGCAGGACACGCAGCCGTGGGCCAGCTCGAGCGCCGTCCACGTGTCGGTGTCGCCGTCGCGGATCCGGCGGTGCAGCCGCCCGCGGGCGATGTCACGCAGGTCGTGGTGCACGACCACGACGTCGGGATCGGCGGTCCGCAGCCGGGCGAGGACGCGTTCCACGCCCTCGGTGCACAGGCCCGTGACCACGAGCAGTTCGGTGTCGGGCATGGGCCCTCCTCGGGAAGGGGACGGGGTCGGCGGGTGTTATCGTAAATGACAATCGTTCCCAATACGAGAGGAGGGTGGCGTGGCCGCCAAGTCCGCCGCCGTACGTCCCGTGGTCAAGATGCAGTCGACCGCCGGCACGGGCACGACCTACGTGACCCGCAAGAACCGCCGCAACGACCCCGACCGGCTCGTGCTGCGCAAGTACGACCCGGTGGTCCGCCGGCACGTCGAGTTCCGAGAGGAGCGCTGAGGCGGAGCATGCGAAGCCGACCATCAGCGCAGCCGCCGGCGCGCCCCGTCCGGTCGCCGCGGAAGAAGGCCAGCCCGCTGCACGTCCGCGGCCTCACCGAGGTCGACTGGAAGGACACCGCTCTCCTGCGGACGTTCGTCTCCGACCGCGGCAAGATCCGCGCCCGCCGGGTGACGGGCCTGACGCCGCAGCAGCAGCGTCAGGTCGCTGTCGCGATCCGCAACGCCCGGGAGATGGCCCTGCTGCCGTACCCGCACGCGGGACGGGGGTGAGCGCGTGTCCCGCAGGTGTCAGCTGACCGGCCGCGAGCCGGGCTTCGGCCGGACCGTCTCGCACTCGCACCGGCGCAGCCCGCGCCGGTTCGACCCCAACGTGCAGGACCGCCGGTACTGGCTGCCGTCGGAGAACCGGCACGTCCGTCTCCGGCTGTCGGCCAAGGCGATCAGGCTGGTCGACCGGATCGGCGTCGAGGCCGCGGTGGCGCGCATCCGCGCGCGGGGGGAGAAGGTCTGATGGCGACGACGGCGAAGATCGCCCGCATCGAGCGGCGCAAGGAGGTCGTCGCCCGGCACGCCTAGCGGCGCCGGGAGCCCCACGGCACACCCGTGAGTGGCGATCGTCGCTCCGGCGGTGATCGCCACTCACTACTCTTGCTGCACCCGCTCCACGTACCCGGGCGGGCGCCGGAGCTGCGGGAACGGGGAGGGGGACCCCCGGGTTGGCGGCCCGCGGAGGGGGTTGTGTAGAGTTCTCCAGGTCCGACGGGGAAGTCCCCGGAGGGCCGTGCCGCCCCTTTAGCTCAGTCGGCAGAGCGTCTCCATGGTAAGGAGAAGGTCTACGGTTCGATTCCGTAAAGGGGCTCCAGCGAGGTAGGTGTGACCGGCTTCGCGAGGCGGTGTAGCTCAGTCGGTAGAGCAAGCGGCTCATAATCGCTGTGTCGCCGGTTCAAGTCCGGCCACCGCTACACACACGATCCGAGCTCGAAGCAGGAATTAAGCAGGAGGCACCCGCGATGGCGAAGGCCACCGACGTCCGGCCGAAGATCACGCTGGCGTGCGAGCAGTGCAAGCACCGGAACTACATCACCAAGAAGAACCGGCGCAACGACCCCGACCGGCTCGAGGTCAAGAAGTTCTGCCCGAACTGCGGCACCCACCGCGCCCACCGCGAGACCCGCTGACGGCAGTGCCCGACGAGTCCTTCGTCGGCCGTTCCCTCCCGGCCGCCGGTCCGTTCCAGGTCGGCCGCGAGAAGATCCGCGAGTTCGCCGCGGCGATCGGGGACACCTCCCCGCTGAGCCGTGATCTCGACGTCGCGCGCGCGGCCGGTCACCCCGACCTGGTCGCGCCGCCGACGTTCTCGACCACGTTCACCATGCCGCTGATCGAGGCGTTCCTCCGGGATCCCGACTTCGGCTGGGACTACACGCGGATGGTCCACGGCGACCAGCGCATCACCTTCCACCGCGCGATCCACGGCGGCGACGAGCTGTTCACCACGATCCACGTCGACGAGCTGCGCACGCGCGCGGGCAGCCACATGCTGACCCTGCGCTGCGAGGTGGCCGACGCCGCGGGCGAGCCGGTCGCCACCACGAGCTCGCTGCTGGTGACCCAGGCATGAGCACCCCGCAGAACCCCGTGAAGGGCGACGAGCTGCCGCCCCTGCGGCTGCACCTCACCCGGGCCGACCTGGTCCGCTACGCCGGCGCCTCCGGCGACTTCAACCCGATCCACTGGAGCGACCGCGTCGCGGGCGTCGCCGGGCTGCCCGGCGTGATCGCGCACGGGATGCTGACGATGGCCGTGGCAGGCCGGGTCGTCACCGACTGGGTCGGTGACCCCTCGCTCGTGCGGAGCTACGGCACCCGCTTCACCCGCCCCGTCGTCGTCCCGGACGACGACACCGGTGCCCTCGTGGAGATCACCGGGACGGTCGCGGACGTCACCGAGTCGGACGGTGTCCGCATCGCGCGGATCGACGTCAAGGCCGTGTTCGACGGCAGGTCGGTGCTGGGCAGGGCCACCGCGGAGGTCGTCCTCCCCGGCTGAGGCGGCGGGCGTGTCCGGTTGCCGTGATCGCCGAGTGGGTCGATGCTGCCTGCGTCCCGGGTCCGCGAGGGCCCGCACCGCACGGAGGGAGCACCACGTGAAGTTCGGGAAGCTGGTGGACAAGGCCTGGGAGGACAAGACGGCGTCGGAGATCCTCTCCGCCCCGCCGTCGGCGCTCGAGGGCCTCACCGAGAAGCACGACGAGCAGTTGGCCGGCCTCGGCATCAAGTCGGTCGGCGACCTCGCGAAGTGGAAGTACTTCCAGCGCGCCTCGGCGCTCGCCGCGCTCGCCGAGCTCGACAAGTAACCCCGACACACACACGAGGGGCGGGTGCCGTCGGCGCCCGCCCCTCGTGTGTGTCCGGAGTCCTCTACTGGGCCTCGCGCAGCAGCGCACCCATCCGCTCGACGCCGGTCTTCAGGTCGTCGTCGCCCAGGGCGTAGGAGAGGCGGAAGTAGCCCGGGGTGCCGAAGGCCTCGCCGGGCACGACGGCCACCTCGGCGTGCTCGAGCACGGCGGCGGCCAGGTCGAGGCTGGTCTCGATCTTCTGCCCGCGGATCTGCTTGCCCAGCAGCTCGCGCACGTCCGGGTAGACGTAGAAGGCGCCCTTCGGCGTGGGGCACTGCACGCCGGGGATCGCCGAGAGCAGCTCGACGATCGTGCGGCGACGGCGGTCGAAGGCGGTGCGCATCTCGGCGACGGCGTCCAGCGGGCCGGTGAGGGCCTCGATCGCCGCGCGCTGCGACACGTTCGCGACGTTCGACGACAGGTGGGACTGCAGGTTCGTCGCCGCCTTGATGACGTCCGTGGGGCCGGCCATCCAGCCGACCCGCCAGCCGGTCATCGCGTAGGTCTTGGCCACGCCGTTGAGCACCACGGTGGTGTCGGCCAGCTCGGGGACGGCGACGGGCAGCGAGACGGCCTCGGCGCCGTCGTAGACCAGGTGCTCGTAGATCTCGTCCGTGACCACCCAGATGCCGTTCTCGAGCGCCCAGCGGCCGACGGCCTCGGTGAGCTCGCGCGGGGCGACGGCGCCGGTCGGGTTCGACGGCGAGCACCACAGCAGCACCTTGGTGGCGGGGGTGCGGGCGGCCTCGAGCTGGTCGACCGTGGGCAGGTAGTCCTGCTCCGATCCCGTGACGACGACCTTGGTCACGCCGCCGGCCAGGGCGATGGCCTCGGGGTAGGTGGTCCAGTACGGGGCCGGGAGGATGACCTCGTCGCCCGGGTCGAGCAGCGTCGCGAAGGTCTCGTACACGGCCTGCTTGCCGCCGTTGGTCACCAGGACCTGGGTGGCGGCGATCTCGTAGCCGGAGTCCCGCTTCGTCTTCTCCACGATCGCGGCCTTGAGCTCGGGGAGCCCGCCCGCGGGGGAGTAGCGGTGGTTCTTCGGGTCCTGCGCGGCGGCGACGGCGGCCTCGACGATCGGCTGCGGCGTGGGGAAGTCCGGCTCGCCCGCGCCGAAGCCGATCACCGGCCGGCCCTCGGCCTTGAGCGCCTTGGCCTTCGCGTCGACGGCGAGGGTGGCGGACTCGGCGATGTTCCCGATCCGGGTGGAGATCCGGGGCTTCTGCGACGTTCCGGCGGTCGATGCTGTCGGTGCGGACATGGCCCTCATCCTCGCGCACCGCGCGTACCCTCGCGCGAGCGGGTTTCGGCCCGCGGACCCGCGCGGAGCTCCCCCGGGGGGCCGCGGGTGAAGGGCCCCGGACCGTGTGCCGTACACTCGGTTCGCCGGGCGCACCGGATCTTCCGGTGTGCCTGCTCCGAACCCGTCGGGTCCCCGACGCGGCGGGTCGGGGCAGCGTAGGGGTGTAGCTCAACTGGCAGAGCAGCGGTCTCCAAAACCGCAGGTTGCAGGTTCAAGTCCTGTCACCCCTGCCACCTGGGACGACAGCAGGAACGAGACGAGGGGCGGGCGTCTGCCCGCCGGTGAGGACGAGCGGTGAGCGACGAGCGTGAGCCCGGGCGGGAGCGCCCGACGTCCGCGGCAGACCGCCGCGGACGGCGCACGTCGCCGTCGTCGTCCGGTGCCGGCGCGGTGACCACGCCGGGCAAGGGCCGTCCGACGCCCTCGCGCGGCGCCGGGGCGCCCCGCAAGGCGTCGCCGTTCGCCAGGCTGGTCCGCTTCCTCCGCGAGGTCGTGGCGGAGCTGCGCAAGGTCATCTGGCCCACGCGCAAGCAGCTGGTGACCTACACGATCGTCGTGCTCGTCTTCGTCGCCTTCATGGTCGCGCTGGTGTCGCTCCTGGACTGGGTGTTCGGGCTGGGCGTGGAAGCCCTGTTCGGCGCCTAGCCCGCAGGTGAGCCGGGACCGACCCCGATCGAGCACGACGACGCTGACGAAGGAAGCGAGAAGCACGTGACCTCCCCAGACGGCCGACCGGCCGAGGACGAGACGACGGTGCAGGACACCGACGTCGAGGTGGCGTACGGCGCCGAGGCCTCCGACAGCTCCGACAGCACCGCCGACACCGACACCGACACCGACACCGCCGACGAGGCGGTCGAGGCCGAGGAGGCGGAGGACGCCGTCGAGGACGACGCGGCGGACGTCGACTTCGGGTCGGAGGCCGCCGAGGCCGTCCCCGCCGTCGGCGAGCAGGCCGACCCGGGCGACCTCGAGGCCGGCGCCGACGGCGCTGGCGTCGAGGAGGAGGAGGTCGACCCGATCGAGGAGATGACGGAGGCGCTGCGCCGCGCCCCCGGCGACTGGTACGTCGTCCACTCCTACGCGGGCTACGAGAACAAGGTGAAGCAGAACCTCGAGACCCGGGTGCAGACCCTGGACGTCGAGGACTACATCTACCAGGTCGAGGTGCCCACCGAAGAGGTCACCGAGATCAAGAACGGCCAGCGCAAGCAGGTGCAGCGCAAGGTGCTGCCCGGCTACATCCTGGTCCGGATGGAGCTCAACGACCAGTCGTGGGGCGCCGTCCGCAACACCCCGGGCGTCACCGGCTTCGTCGGGGCCACGTCGCGGCCCTCGCCGCTGACCCTGAACGAGGTGCTGAAGTTCCTGCTGCCGAAGCAGGAGGCGCCGAAGGAGAAGGCCGCCGCCACGTCCGGTGCGGGCGGCGCGGCCGCCGCCACCGGCGGTGGGGCCACGGTCGAGGTCGACTTCGAGGTCGGCGAGTCGGTCACCGTCATGGACGGCCCGTTCGCAACCCTCCCGGCCACGATCAACGAGGTCAACGTCGACGCGCAGAAGCTGAAGGTGCTCGTGTCCATCTTCGGCCGCGAGACGCCCGTCGAGCTGGCCTTCAGTCAGGTCTCCAAGATCTGACGGTGCACGAACTCCGTCGCGGCGGGCAGGTCCGCGGCGCGTAGGACGATCACGAGGAATCAAGGATGCCACCCAAGAAGCGGAAGCTCTCCGCGATCATCAAGCTCCAGATCAAGGCCGGCGCGGCCACGCCGGCCCCGCCGGTCGGCCCCGCGCTGGGTCAGCACGGCGTCAACATCATGGAGTTCTGCAAGGCGTACAACGCCGCTACCGAGGCCCAGCGCGGCGACGTGGTGCCGGTCGAGATCTCCGTGTACGAGGACCGCTCGTTCACGTTCGAGCTCAAGACCCCGCCCGCGGCCAAGCTGCTGCTGAAGGCGGCCGGCGTGGAGAAGGGCTCCGGCGAGCCGCACAAGACCAAGGTCGCCTCCGTGACCATGGACCAGGTGCGGGAGATCGCGCAGACCAAGATGCGCGACCTCAACGCCAACGACCTGGACCAGGCCGCGAAGATCATCGCCGGCACCGCCCGGTCGATGGGCATCACGGTCAACTGACCCCACCCGAACGCGTGGGAGAGCCGGGCGCGGCTCCTACCACGATCTTCGCGAAGGACTGAAGATGGCAAAGCGCAGCAAGATCTACGAGCAGGCCGCGGCCAAGATCGACCGCGACGCCCTGTACTCCCCGCTCGAGGCCGCCAAGCTGGCCAAGGAGACCTCGAGCAGCAAGATGGACGCGACCGTCGAGGTCGCCATGCGGCTGGGCGTCGACCCCCGCAAGGCCGACCAGATGGTCCGCGGGACCGTGAACCTGCCCCACGGGACCGGTAAGACCGCCCGGGTCATCGTGTTCGCCGTCGGCGACAAGGCCGCCGAGGCCGAGGCCGCCGGTGCGGACGTCGTCGGCGCCGAGGACCTGATCGAGCGGATCCAGGGCGGCTGGCTGGACTTCGACGCCGCGATCGCGACCCCCGACCAGATGGCGAAGGTCGGCCGCATCGCCCGCATCCTCGGCCCGCGCGGCCTGATGCCGAACCCGAAGACCGGCACCGTCACCCCGGACGTGGCCAAGGCCGTCAACGACATCAAGGGCGGCAAGATCAACTTCCGGGTGGACAAGCAGGCCAACCTGCACCTCGTCATCGGCAAGGCCTCGTTCGACACCGAGAAGCTGGTGGAGAACTACGGCGCCGCCCTCGACGAGATCCTGCGGGCCAAGCCGTCCGCCGCGAAGGGCCGCTACATCAAGAAGATCACCGTCTCGACGACCACGGGCCCGGGCATCCCGGTCGACCCCAACCGCACCCGCAACCTGCTGGTCGACGACACCGTCTGATCGTCCGACGCGAAGGCCCCCTCCGGATCCCGGAGGGGGCCTTCGTCGTTCCGGGGGCCGGCGTCAGGCCCAGTCGGCCAGGATCTGGTCGACGGTCTCGGGGTCCGCGGGGCGGCCCGGCACCTCGGTGCGGGTGCGGGAGAAGCGCGGCGCGGGAGCGGCCTGCGGGGTGTCCTCCGGGCTGACGATCGTGTTCCGGGCGGCCATGTGCGGGTGCTGCGCGACCTCGCCGAAGGCCAGGACCGGGGTGGTGCAGGCGTCCGTGCCGTCGAAGATCGCGGCCCACTCGTCGCGGGTCTTGGTCTTGAAGACCTCGGTGAACCGCTCCCTGATGATCGGCCAGGACGGGATGTCCATCTGCGGCGGAAGCTCGGTGGGGTCGATCTCCAGACCCTTGAGCAGTTCCGCGTAGAACTGCGGCTCGAGTGCCCCGACGGCCATGAACCTGCCGTCAGCGCAGGTGTAGGTGTCGTAGAAGGGGGCGTAGCCGTCGAGCAGGTTGCTGTTCGGCTGGTCCTGCCAGAACTTCTGCCGGAGCATGCCCCACACCGACTGCACCAGGAGGCTGGCGCCGTCGACCATCGCGGTGTCGACGACCTGGCCCTCCCCGGAGCCACGGGCCTCGTACAGCGCCGCGAGCACGCCGATGACCAGCAGCATCGAGCCGCCGCCGAAGTCGCCGACCAGGTTCAGCGGCGGCACCGGGCGCTCGCCGTTCCCGCGGCCGATGGCGTGCAGCGCACCGGTGAGCGAGATGTAGTTGATGTCGTGGCCCGCGCGGTCGGCCATCGGACCGTCCTGGCCCCAGCCCGTCATCCGGCCGTAGACGAGCTTCGGGTTGCGTGCGTGGCAGTCCGCGGGGCCGACGCCGAGCCGCTCGGTGACGCCGGGCCGGTATCCCTCGAGCAGCACGTCGGCCTTCTCGACGAGCTTCAGCACGGTCTCGCGACCCTCGGGGGTCTTGAGGTCGGCGGCCACCCGGCGCCGTCCGCGCAGGGTGGGGTCGGCGTCACCGCCGATCTTCAGGCCGCCCGGCCGGTCGATCCGGACCACCTCGGCGCCCAGGTCGCCCAGGATCATCGCCGCGTGCGGCCCCGGTCCGATGCCGGCGAGCTCGACGACCCGTACGCCCGCGAGGGGTCCGCTGCGAGTGCCCACTTCCATCCTCCTCATCGATCGATCGTTCAGGACTCTACGGGTCCGCGGCCCGTGGGTCAGCGGCCCGGGCCACAGGACGCCGTCCCGGCTACGCCACGGCGATCTGGTCCGCCGCGCCGCCGTCGGGCTGGTGCCGCAGACCCTGCCAGGCCGCGGTGAGTCGTTCGAGCGCGGCCGCGGCGGGTTCGGGCCGCAGGGTGTAGGGCAGCCGGATGTACCGCTCGAACGCGCCGTCGACGCCGAAGCGGGGCCCGGCGGCCAGCAGGACGTCGTGCCGACGGGCGGCCCCGGTGAGCAGGCTCGACACCGGCTCGCCGAGGTCCACCCACAGGCTCAGCCCGCCCGTCGGCTCGTTGGGCCGCCATTGCGGGAAGTCCGCGGCGAGCCGGCGGCACAGGTCGGCGCGGGCGGCGCGCAGCGTCTCCTGGCGCTCGGCCACCACCGCCTCGACCTCGCCGAGCAGGCGGGCCGTGACGATCTGGTCGAGCACGGCGCCGCCGAGGTCGATCGACGGCCGCAGTGCGGCCAGCCGCCGCACCAGCGACGCCGAGGTGCGGATCCAGCCGATGCGCAGCCCGCCCCAGAACACCTTGCTCGCCGAGCCGATCGTGATCAGCAGGGGCGAGTCGGGCGCGTGCCGGGCGACCGGCTCCGGGGCCGGGACGTCGAGCGGCAGCTCGGTCAGGGTCTCGTCGACGACGAGCGGGGTGCGGGTCCGCCGCGCCAGCTCGACCACCCCCGCGCGGACCTCCGGCGGCATCACCGCGCCCGTCGGGTTGTGGAAGTCCGGCACCAGGTAGCAGAGGGCGGGACGGGTGTCCCGGACGGTGGCGGTCAGCAGATCGAGGTCCCACGCCGGCTCCCGGCCGTCGGGGCCGAGCGGCACGGGGACCGGCCGGGCGCCGCGGCCGCGGATGGCGTCGAGCGCGTTCGGGTAGGTCGGGTGTTCGACGAGGACGCGGTCGCCCGGGCCCGCGAGCAGCGTGAGGACCAGCGCGATCGCGTGCTGCGCCCCGGAGGTGACGAGGACCTGGTCGGGGTTGGTCGGCACGCCGCGCTCGGTGAAGCGCCGCGCCACGGCCTCCCGCATCACCGGGATCCCGGCGAGGGTGTAGCCGTGGCCGCCGATCTGCCCGTCGAGCTCGGTGACGGCCGCCGCCGCGGCCCGCCGGATCGCGTCCGTGGGCGCGGGCAGCGCGGCGTGCGCGAGATCGGTGAGGCCGCCGCCCGTGAGCGGCGAGAACGGGGTCTCGGGCGTCGTCCCGCCGGTCGGGCCGGGCACGCGGGTCCAGCTGCCCGAGCCGCGTCGGCTCTCGAGGAACCGGTCGGTGCGCAGGGCCTCGTAGGCCGCGGCCACCGTCGTCCGGCTGACGTCGAGGGCGCCGGCGAGCTCGCGCTCGGCCGGAATCCGGGTGCCGAGCGGCAGCCGGCCGTCCAGGATGAGGAGCCGGACGCGCTCGGTCAGCGCCGACGCGAGGCCGCGCTGGTCCGCCGGGCGCCAGCTGCCCAGCAGGCGGGCGAAGCTCGTACCGCCGATCCGGCGCGTGCCGGGGTCCAGGGGGTCCAACCGGTCCACCTCCGCGAAATTGGCCATGGAGAATCAGGCCAATGGTGCCAGAGTGGAGTCATGACAGCGACGATCCTGCTCTCGGTCCTCACCCTCATCGCGATCCTGGCGCCGCGCTACGGCGCCGACAGCCGCGCCCTGCGGGAGCTCCCGCACTACACGGCGACGCCGTGGGGCGACGTGAAGAAGATCCTCCGCCGGCTCGAGGAGGCGGCGGCCCGCCCACGGAGGCCACGGGGGCCGCAGCGGGCCGGACCCGCGGTGGGCCGGCTCAGGTCCGGTACTCCCAGTGGTTCTGCATGAGCACCTGCTCGGTGCGGTCGGCGTCGTCGCGGACCTCGGCCCGGTAGTAGTACCGGCCCGGCTGCCAGCCGTCCTGCTCCGCGACGACCTGCAGGTACTCCGTGGCCCAGCGGTGCCATTCGTCGGTGTCGCGGGGCGCGGGGTCCGGGGCGTCGCACACCACGGTCGTGAAGTCGTGGAGCCGGCCGCGCAGCGAGGTCCACATCTGCACGTCGATGTTCAGGGTCTCGGGCAGCCCGCCCGGGGCCCGCTCGCCGGACCCGGTCCGCTCACCGCTCACGCCGCGCCTCCCTGGCGGGCCCGTGGTGGGCCCGCTGGGAGTATCGATCTTCCGTGAGGTCCGGGCCCCGCCGGGTGCCCGGACCTCACCTCATCGAGCGACGCGGGGGATCAGGCCGCCAGCAGGTCGCTGCGGCCCTTCTCCTCGAGCATCGCCTTGTACGGCCCGAACAGGCCCTTCGCCAGCGGCAGCACCTTGAGCAGCGTGGCCACCGGGCCCTTCGCGCGGACCTGGCCCTTGGCCAGCGCCACCGGCAGCACGACCTTGCCGAGCCAGAACCGGTTGCCGGTGTCGGCGCTCATGAACAGCTCGACGTTCGGCTCCGGGCCGTTGCCGGCGCCCTCGTGGATCTCCGAGTTCGGCATGTCCACGGTGAGCACGGCATCGGGGTCGGTGTAGGTGATGCGCAGGACGACCCCGGACGGCTTCAGCTTCTCGACCAGCGCCGCGTCCTCCATGCCCAACCGGAAGACCCCGCCCAGGTACTCGTAGACCTCGGCCTCGTTCTGGAACGCCGCCACGTCGCAGCCCCTTTCGCTCGCTTGCCGGGGGAGTCTGGCCCGCCCGGGCCACCGGCGGCGACTCCCCGGCCGGGCCACGCCTGGCCCGCACGGACCCGCGGTGCGGCACCGGGGAGACGGCTAGGGGCGCTCGTCGAGCAGCCCGGCCCGGCCCGCCAGCGCGGCCGCCTCGATCCGGTTCGCCGCGCCGAGCTTGTGCAGCAACGAGGCGATCATCCGCTTCGCCGTGCGCTCGCTGACCAGCATCGGGCGGGCGATCTCGCTGGTCTCCAGCCCGCGGGCGAGCAGCCGCCACAGTTCGACGTCCCGCTCGGAGAGGGTGTCGAGCACGCCGTCGGCGGTGCGGTCGGCGGAGGCCAGCAACGCCTCGAGCAGCTCGCCACGGACGACCTTCACCCCCGCGAGCAGCGACAGCAGCGGCGCGACGAGCACCGCGGGATCGGCGGACTTGCCGAGGTACCCGTCCGCCCCGGCGCGCAGCGCGGCCGCGGCCAGGTCCAGGTCCTCGGTCCCGGACAGGGCGAGCACCTTCGTGCCCGGGTAGGCCGCCTTGATCCGGCGGATCGTCTCGACCCCGCCGAGCGGCGGCAGCGCGAGATCGACGACGGCGATGTCCGCGCGGTTCTTCCCGACGAGCGCGACGGCCTCCTCGCCGGCCGTGGCGGACCCCGCGACCCGGAACGTGTCGCCGGCGCGGGACTCCAGCAGGAGGGCCAGGCCCTGGGCGAACAGCGCGTGGTCGTCCACGATGACGACGGTGTGGGGCCCCTCCTGCACGGCCCGGAGCCTAGGCCGTGTCCCCCGACCCGCCACCACCGCTCCCGACGTGGATCACCCGGCCCGGCGGCGCCGGGTTGAGAGACACGGCCTCGTCGGACCTACTCTCCGTACGACGCTCGACCTGCACCGACGGCGACGGGAGGCCCGGTGACGAGCCCGACGGACGGCAGGGTGGACCCGCTCGCGGAGGCCATGACCGATCCCGGCGCGCTGCGCTGGGACCCCTGGACGCGGCGCTCCGACTCCGCCGAGGAGCGGGCCGCGGTGGTGATCCGCGCGATCGTCGTGGTCGCCGTCGGGCTGGCGCTCGCCGTCGGGCCCGAGCTCGCCCGCGGCCGCCCGCTGGTGGTGTGGGGCATCGTGATCGGCACGGCGTTCTACGCTGCCGCGCTGGTGGTGACCGAGTGGGCGGAGTGGCAGCTGCCCGTGCGGCCGTCGGTGATCACCGTGGTCGACGGCGTGCTGGTCCTGGTGGCCTGCGGGCTCACCGGGGGCGCGGCCAGCATCTTCGTCGCGGTGCTGCCGTTGATCGCGATCGCGATGTCGCTGCGCAGCGGGCCCGTGCTGGGCCGGCTCGGCGCCCTCGGCGTCGGGATCGGGTTCACCGTCGCGTGCCTGCTCGGGTCGGACCCGGAGGTCCCGGTGTCCGAGCGGCTGCTGACGGGGGCCTGGTGGAGCGGGTTCCTGGTCGCGGCCGCGGTGCTGGTCGGCGTGCTGGTGCGGATGCTCGAGCGCCAGCTGCAGGAGGCCGCCGACTCGCGGGCCCGGGCAGCGGCGGAGCACGAGAAACTGCTCTCGGAGCGGGAGCTGCGGGCCCGGCTCGTCGCGGCGCAGCAGGCCCGGCTCGACGGCGTGCGCGTGGTGCTGCACGAGTTCCGCACGCCCGTCGCCTCGCTGACCGCGCTCACCACGGACCTGGCGAAGGGTGCGCTGTCGCCGGAGGCCTCGCGCACCGCGACCCGGCTGCTCGCCGAGCACGCGGTGCACCTGCAGGACATGCTCGAGGGCCTCGCCGACCTGGCCGTGCGGGACGGCAGCCCGCTCGGCCGGGTCACCGACCGGCGGGTCGTGCTGGCCGAGCTGGCCGAGGCCGTGCTCGACGCGGCCGCGGTCGCGCCCGGCCGTCGTCGGATCACGGTGGCGCCGCCGGGTGCGGCCGTGCGGTGCGATCCGCAGCGGCTGCGCCGGGTGCTCACCAACCTCGTCGAGAACGCCGCTCGGCACAGCGGGCAGGAACCCGTCGAGCTGGACCTGGGCCACGTCGACGGCATGCTGGTCGCCGAGGTGCGCGACCGCGGCCCCGGCCTCCCGCCGGGACAGGAGGGCCTGGTCACGGCCAAGGGCGTGGCGCTGGGGGAGCGGCGCGGCACCGCCGGGCTGGGGCTGTGGATCGTCGAGGCGCTGGTGGGGGCGATGAACGGCGAGCTCACCCTGCTCCCGCGCGAGGGCGGGGGCCTGGTCGCCCGCCTCACCCTCCCCCTCGCCCCGGCCTGACCCGGGGCTGGCACGCGGGGGACAGGGCGGGAACTCGCGGCCCGCTGTGGTCGCGCGTGACGCGCATCATGATCGACGCCCATGAAGACCCGAGCAGCGGTGCTGTGGGAACTGGGCGGCAAGTGGGAGGTCGAGGAGGTCGAGCTCGACCCGCCGGGTCCCGGCGAGGTCCTGGTCGAGCTGGCGGCCTCCGGCCTCTGCCACTCCGACGAGCACCTGGTGACCGGCGACCTGCCCGTCGCCTACCCGATGGTCGGCGGCCACGAGGGCGCCGGGCGCGTGCGCGAGGTCGGCCCGGGCGTGACCGAGGTGGGGGTCGGCGACCCGGTCGTCATGACCTTCCTGCCCAGCTGCGGGCGCTGCTCGTACTGCGTCCGCGGCATGACGAGCCTGTGCGACGACGGTGCGGGCGCCACCCTCGGCCCCCAGCTCGACGGCACCTACCGCTTCCACGCCCGCGGCGAGGACGTCGGGCAGATGTGCCTGCTCGGCACGTTCAGCCAGCACACCGTGGTGCCGGTGAAGTCCGTCGTGAAGATCGACGAGGGCTTCCCGCTCGAGCTCGCCGCGCTGGTCGGCTGCGGCGTCACCACCGGGTACGGCTCGGCCGTCCGCACCGCGGACCTGCGCGCCGGCGACTCGTGCGTCGTGATCGGGATCGGTGGGATCGGCGCCAACGCCGTGCAGGGCGCGGTCAACGCCGGCTGCCGGTACGTCGTGGCCGTGGACCCGGTGGAGTTCAAGCGGCAGAAGGCCCTCGAGCTGGGCGCGACGCACACCGCGGCGAGCATCGACGAGGCCTGGCCGCTGATCTCCGAGCTCACCCGCGGCCAGCTCGCCGACGCCGCGATCCTCACCACCGGCGTCGCCGAGGGCGACGACCTGCAGCCCGCGCTGCAGCTCGTCGGCAAGCGCGGCCGGGTCGTCGTGACCGCGCTGGGCAAGGCCGAGCAGGAGACGGCGAGCCTCTCCCTGCTGGAGCTCACCCTCTACGAGAAGCAGATCCGCGGCGCCCTGTTCGGCAGCTCCAACGGCCAGCACGACGTGCCGCGCCTGCTCGAGCTGCACAACCTGGGCCGGCTCAGGCTCCGCGAGCTGATCACCAAGGAGTACACCCTCGACCAGGTGAACGAGGGTTACGAGGACATGCGGTCCGGCCGCAACATCCGGGGCCTCATCCGCTTCTGACGGCGCACCCCACAACCAGCCTCGACCGGCAAAGGAGCCGACCATGCGCACCATCGAGCACGGCAAGCGGGACGGGTTCGCCTCCCTCGGGGCGGGCGGGCTCAAGCAGGAGTCCTTCCCGCTCCGCCTGTTCGCCAAGGGGAACGCGAAGCACTGGAACCCGGCGGACATCGACTTCTCGCAGGACGCGAAGGACTTCGCGGCCATGACGGACGACGAGCGGTGGTGGACCTGCGCGCTCGCGGCGCAGTTCCTGGCGGGCGAGGAGTCGGTGACCCAGGACCTGCAGCCCTTCGTGGCCGCGATGGCCGCCGAGGGCCGGTTCGCCGACGAGATGTACCTGACCCAGTTCGTGTACGAGGAGGCCAAGCACACGCAGGCCTTCCGGCTGTGGTTCGACGCCGTCGGGATGACCGGGGACCTCCACGAGTACATCGAGTTCAACGACGCGTACATGGAGATCTTCACCAAGCAGCTGCCGGACAGCCTGTACGCGCTGCAGCACGACCCGAGCCCGCGCAACCAGATCCGCGCCTCGGTGACCTACAACCACATCGTCGAGGGCACCCTCGCGCTGACCGGCTACTTCGCCTGGCAGAAGGTGTGCGCGAGCCGCGGCATCCTGCCCGGCATCCAGAAAGTGATCAAGCACATCGGCGACGACGAGCGCCGCCACATGGCCTGGGGCACCTTCACCTGCCGCCGCCACGTCGCCGCCGACGACGAGATGTTCGCCGTGGTCGACGAGCGCATGCAGGAGCTGATGGTCCCGGCCATGGGCGTGGTCACCGCGACCTTCGACAGGTACGAGGGCGGCGAGCCGCCGTTCGGCGTCGACATCTCGGAGATGGCCGAGTACGCCATGGACAAGCTGGGCCGCCGGCTCGGGGCGATCGAGTCCGCTCGCGGCGCCGACCTGCTCGCGATCGACGTCGACGCCTCGCCCGAGGCGCTCGAGGAGAAGTTCCACGCCGAGGACCAGCTGGAGCTGGCAGGATGACCCGCGCAGGACGCTACGACCGGCTCCGCGAGATCGAGCTGCTCGACCCCGAGACCGACCACCTCGAGATCTACCGGCTCATGTCGATGTACGAGTTCCCCTGGGACATCAACCAGGCGCTCTCGTTCGCGCTGTTCCGGACCTACGCGGTGCCGACGATCGGCAAGCTCCTCGCCGAGACCGGCGAGTTCACCGAGCGCGTCCAGAAGCGCTACGACGACACGGGGCTGATCCTCGAGGCCGTCCTCGAGCACGGGTTCGACGGCACCGGCAAGGACGCCGTCCGCCGGATGAACCAGATGCACCGCAGCTACCCCATCAGCAACGACGACATGCGGTACACGCTGTGCACCTTCGTGGTGTCGCCGATCCGGTGGATGGACGCCTACGGCTGGCGGCCCTTCTCCGAGACGGAGAAGGTCGCGAGCGCGAACTACTACCGCGAGCTCGGCCGGCACATGGGCATCAAGGACATCCCGGCCACCTGGCAGGAGTTCTGCGAGGCGCACGACGCCTACGAGCGCGAGCGCTTCGGCTACGACCCGGGCGGCCGCGCCGTCGCCGACTCCACGCTCGCGCTGCTGTGCACGTTCCCGCCGAACGACAAGGCCCCGGCCGCGCTGATCGACGCGTTCTCCCGCTCGCTCATGGACCCCCACCTGCGGGAGGCGTTCCGCTACGAGGCCCCGCCGCGCTGGTTCCAGGCGCTGTCCCGGGCCGCGCTGCGGCTGCGCGGGCGGGTCGTGCGGGCGATGCCCGTGCGCACGCGGCCGAAGTTCGTGCGGGACCTGCCGAGCATCCGCAGCTACCCGGACGGCTTCGACGTCCGGGAGCTCGGGACCTTCCCCCAGGGCTGCCCCGTGCCCCACGGGCGGACCTCCCCGTCCGCCGCGACGGAGGGGGACACGTACTCCGATCGAGTGGTGTCGCCGCAGGTCACTCCATCCGGAGCCTGAGACCCGGGTTGTACCGGCATGGGGCCGGTCGGAGTAACGCAGTGCGACGGGCGACGCATCGCGGACCAAGATCGACGACGGTGTGTCGATCCCGGTTCACGGGGCGTGTCCGTCGTTCTCAGGAACGGTTCGACGGCCTGCGTCGCCACGGACTACCCGGTAGTAACCAGACTGCGGCGCGGTCGTTGGGTGCTGCAGGACGAGTGCGTGCTCCGGCAAGGACCGGTGGCGCAGGCTCGAGTGCGCGAGGAGGCGACGTGCCCGGTGTCGAGGTGAAGGTCGAGGGGCTGACGAAGTCCTTCGGGCGCGCGAACATCTGGTCGGACGTCACGCTGACGCTGCCGCCCGGTGAGGTCAGCGTGCTGCTCGGCCCCTCCGGCACCGGCAAGTCGGTGTTCCTCAAGTCGCTGATCGGGCTGCTCAAGCCCGAGAGGGGCTCGATCGTCATCCACGACACCGATCTGGTGCGGTGCAGCGAGAACCGGCTCTACGAGATCCGGAAGCTGTTCGGGGTGCTGTTCCAGGACGGCGCGCTGTTCGGCTCGATGAACCTCTACGACAACATCGCCTTCCCGCTGCGCGAGCACACCAAGAAGCCGGAGTCGGAGATCCGCGACATCGTCGCGGAGAAGATGGACATGGTCGGGCTGAAGGGGGACGAGAAGAAGCTGCCCGGGGAGATCTCCGGCGGGATGCGCAAGCGCGCCGGGCTGGCCCGGGCGCTGGTGCTCGATCCGGAGATCATCCTGTTCGACGAGCCGGACTCCGGGCTGGACCCGGTGCGCACGGCCTACCTGAACCAGCTGATCATCGACCTGAACGCGCAGACGGACGCGACGTTCCTGATCGTCACGCACGACATCAACACCGCCCAGACGGTGCCGGACAACATCGGGATGCTCTACCGCAAGCACCTGGCGATGTTCGGCCCGCGGGAGGTGCTGCTGACCAGCGAGGACCCGGTGGTGGCGCAGTTCCTCAACGGCCGCCGGCAGGGCCCGATCGGCATGTCGGAGGAGAAGGACACCGCCCAGGCGGCCCGGGAGATGGCCGAGGTGGACGAGCTGTCCGGGCTGCCCCCGATCAAGCCGCAGCTCGACGCCACCGCGGGCCTGCCCGAGCGCAAGGCCGTGGCCCGCCGGCAGCAGCGGGTGGCGGAGATGATGCACGCCCTGCCGCCCGCCGCGCAGGAGGCGATCCGCCGCTCGCAGGCCGAGAGCGGGCAGACGGCGCCGCAGCCGGCCCGCCAGCAGGCCGTCGGCGCGGCGCCCTACGGCCGGTCCGACGCCCCGCCCGCCGACGCCCCGACCCAGAGCATCCCGCGGGTGCAGGACGCCCCGCTGGGTCAGCCCGCACCTCCGCAGCAGAACCCGACCGGCCGCGCCCCCGGCGGCCCGAGCTCCGGCCCCGGCCGGCACCGCTTCCGCTAGCCCCGAACGCCGCCCCGTCGCGGGTGGACGGCCCCCACCGCCCGCCCGCGAACCTGCTCCCCCGCCCCCGCCCCCGCGCAGCTCCCCACTGCCGTGGAGACAAGGACCCCGCCGTGTCCGCTCCCCAGGCCGGCCCCAGCCCCCTGACCCGCGCCCTCACCCCTGTCGGGCGCCTGTTCGGGCTGGGCGTCGACATCGTGAAACAGACCTTCCGGCCGCCGTTCCAGCTGCGCGAGTACATCGAGCAGACCTGGTTCGTCACCAAGGTCTCCGCGCTGCCCACGGCGCTGTTCACGATCCCGTTCGGCGCGACGATCGCGCTGCTGCTGGCCGAGCTGACCCGCCAGTTCGGCGCGCAGAGCCAGACCGGCGCGGGGTCGGTGCTCGCGATCGTGCAGCAGGCCGCCCCGATCGTCACCGCGCTGCTGATCTCCGGCGCCGGCGGCAGCGCGGTCTGCGCCGACCTCGGCGCCCGCACCATCCGCGAGGAGATCGCGGCCATGGAGGTGCTCGGCATCTCGCCGATCCAGCGCCTCGTGGTCCCGCGGGTGCTGGCCATGGCCACCACCGCGCTGGTGCTCAACGGGCTCGCCACGGTGGTCGGCGTCGGCGGCGGCTACTTCTTCAACGTCATCATCCAGGGCGGCACGCCCGGCGCGTACATCGCGAGCTTCTCGGCGATCGCGCAGGTCAGCGACATCGTGGTCAGCGAGGTGAAGGCGGCCCTGTTCGGGTTCACCGCCGGCATCGTCGCGGCCTACCGGGGGCTGAACCCGCCCCCGGGGGCGAAGGGCGTCGGCGACGCGGTGAACCAGTCCGTCGTCATCTCCTTCGTCCTGGTGTTCCTGATCAACCTGGTCCTCACCGCGCTCTACCTCGAGCTCGTCCCGGCGAAGGGGATCTGAAGTGGCCCGAGTCAGCACCCTGGTGCGCCGGCCGGTCGACCAGCTCGAGGAGCTGGGCGAGCAGCTCGGCCTCTACGCCCGCGCCATCGCCTGGGTCCCGCGCACGCTGCGCCGCTACCCGAAGGAGATCTTCCGGCTGCTGGCCGAGGTCAGCTTCGGCTCCGGTGCGCTGATCGTCATCCTCGGCACCGCGGGGGTCATGGCGGCGCTGTCGCTGTTCGTCGGGTCGCTCGTCGGCCTGCAGGGCTTCCGTGCCCTGGACTCGCTCGGCGTCGAGGCCCTGACCGGCTTCATCACCGCGTACTTCAACACCCGCGACATCGCCCCGCTGGTCGCCGCCTCGGCGCTCACCGCGACCCTCGGCGCCGGCTTCACCGCCCAGCTCGGCGCCATGCGGATCTCCGAGGAGGTCGACGCGCTCGAGGTCATGGCCGTGCCGTCCGTGCCGTTCCTCGTGACCACCCGCGTGATCGCCGGGATCCTGGCGGTGATCCCGATGTACACGATCGGCCTGCTGGCGAGCTTCGCCGCGGCCCGGATCAACGTCACGTTGATCAACGGCCTACCGGGCGGGACGTACGACCACTACTTCGACCTCTTCCTGCCCGTCGGGGACATCTTCGCGTCGTACCTCAAGGTGATCATCTTCGCGACGGTGGTCATCCTCATCCACTGCCACTACGGCTACCACGCCAAGGGTGGCCCGGCGGGCGTCGGCGTGGCGGTCGGCCGGGCGGTTCGGCTCTCGATCGTCAGCACGGCGATCCTCGACTTCTTCCTCACCCTCGTGCTGTTCGGCACCTCGACCTCCGTGCGGGTGGCCGGATGACGACGCACGACAGCAAGAAGGTCACCCTCGGCATCGTCTTCATCCTGGTCATCGCGCTGCTGATCGGCCTGGCCGTGGCGCAGTACGCGGGCGCGTTCCGCTCCGGCGTCCCGGTGACGCTGAAGGTCGACCGCGTCGGCACGCAGCTGAACGAGCGCGCGGACGTCAAGATCCGCGGGCTGATCGTCGGCACGGTCGACAGGATCAGCACGGACGGCGACGGCGCCACGATCACCATGTCCATGAACCCGGAACTGATCGACCAGATCCCGGACAACGTGACCGCCCGGCTGCTGCCCAAGACGCTCTTCGGCGAGAAGTACGTGTCCCTGGTCCCGCCGGACCAGCCGGGCGCGATCAAGCTCGCCGCCCACGACACGATCCGCGAGGACCGCAGCGTGGCCGGCATCGAGGTCGAGCGGGTGCTCGACAACCTGCTCCCGCTGCTCCAGGCGGTGAAGCCGCAGGACCTCGCCACCACTCTCGGCGCGCTGTCGCAGGGCCTCGCCGGTCGCGGCGAGCAGCTCGGGCAGACGCTGGAGCGGCTCCACACCCTCACCGCGGGCCTGCAGCCGGCCATCCCGGACCTGCAGGAGGACATCACCCAGCTCGCGGACTTCTCGGAGAACCTGTCGAACTCCGCGCCGGACCTGCTCGACGCGCTCGACGACCTCACCGTCACCAGCCGCACGGTCGTCGAGGAGTCGCAGAACCTGCGCGACCTGTACCGGTCGGTGACCGGGGCGTCGGACGACCTGCGGGCCTTCCTCGACGCCAACAAGGACAACCTGATCGGGCTGGCCCACGCGAGCCGGCCGACGCTGGAGACCCTGGCGCGCTACGCGCCGGAGTTCCCCTGCTTCTTCCAGCAGGCCAGCCGGCTGATCCCGTACCTGGACCAGGTGTTCGGCAAGGGCACGGACGAGCCGGGCGTGCACATCACGCTGGAGATCGTCGCGAGCAACGGCAAGTACATCCCGAACCAGGACGAGCCCGCGTACGAGGACGACCGCGGCCCGCGCTGCTACCCGATCATCATGCCGGGCCCGCAGTACCCGCCGGACGGCCCGTTCCGGGACGGCTCGGTGCCCCCGCCGCCCCCGGCCGGCCAGCCGATCGGCCCGCCCGGCAAGTTCGGGGTCGAGGACTACGGCACGTTCGACGGCACGTACTCCTGGGACCTGATCCCCGGCTTCGAGTGGAGCCCGAACCCGCACGCCGGCGCCAAGCCCGCCTCGTACACCATGGGCATCACCAACTCGCCCGGTGAGCAGCAGCAGGTCGCGGAGCTGGTCGCGGCGCGCACCGGCACCACGCCGGCGGCCGTGCCCGGCTGGGGCAGCGTGCTGGTCGGCCCGCTCTACCGCGGGACGGAGGTGCGGATCGCATGAGCCGCATCCCGGTCGGCCCGCTCACCAAGTTCCTGGCGTTCGCCCTGGTCACCGCGCTCGCGACCACGGTCCTCGCGCTGACCATCGCGAACAGCCAGGGCGGCGACAAGACGACCTACTCGGCCCGCTTCACGGACGTCAACGGCCTGCTCCAGGGCGACGACGTCCGGATCGCCGGCGTCATCGTGGGCTCCGTCGACAAGATCGAGATCGTCGACCGGCGGCAGGCCCAGGTCGAGTTCAGCGTGGACTCCGCGCTGAGCGTCCCGGCCTCGGCCACCGCGGCGATCCTCTACAAGAACCTCATCGGCCAGCGGTTCCTCTCGCTGGGCCAGGGGACCGGGGGCGGCGGCCGGCTCGAGCCGGGCGGCACCCTCCCGGTGCAGCAGACCCGCCCGCCGCTGGACCTCACCACGCTGTTCAACGGGTTCAAGCCGCTCTTCCAGGGCCTCGACCCGGAGCAGGTCAACAAGCTGTCCCAGGAGATCGTCTCGACCCTGCAGGGCGAGGGCGGCACCGTCGACAGCCTGCTCGCCAGCACGGCGTCGCTGACCAGCACCATCGCCGACCGCGACCAGGTCATCGGGCAGGTCATCGACAACCTCGACGGCGTGCTGCAGACCGTGAACAGCCACGACGAGAACCTGAACCAGCTGATCACCTCGCTGCAGCAGCTCGTGTCCGGGCTGGCCCAGGACCGCGAGCCCATCGGCGACGCGATCTCCTCGATCGCCGACCTCACCCAGGTGACCGGCGGCTTCGTCGAGGAGGCCCGGCCGCCGCTGAAGGCGGACATCCGGGCGCTCGGCGACCTCGCCGGCCAGCTCGACCAGGCCCGCCCGACGCTGGAGCACCTGCTGGAGTTCTCGCCGTACAAGCTGAACAAGATCAGCCGCGCGGCGAGCTACGGCAGCTGGTTCCAGTTCTACCTGTGCGGGCTCTCGGGCTCGGTCGGGCTCGGCGACCTCATCCCGCGCCAGGAGATCCCGGTGTTCAAGTCCGACGCCCCGCGGTGCGGCGCCGACCCCGACGGCGTCGAGGGCCAGCAGGCACCGCTCGTGCCGGGCGTGCCGCCGGCGGTGGACCAGCTCGTCAACGGTGTGCTGCCGAACGGCCTGCCGGAGAACGCGCCCGCCCTCCCGATCTTCGGCACGCTCCCGACGGGGAGTGACCGCTGATGGCCGCCACCGGCGCGCGCCGCCCGGTCCCGCTCGCGATCACGGGCCTGGTGCTGATCGCCGTGCTCGCCGTCGTCGCCTTCCAGGCGCCGTCGATCTTCGGCGGCGCGACCTACCACGCCGAGTTCGGCGAGGCCGCTGGCCTGCAGGCCGACGACCGGGTCACCGTGGCCGGCGTCGAGGTCGGCCGGGTGACGTCTGTGAAGCTCGCCGGCGACCACGTCGACGTCGCCTTCCGGGTCGACGACGCCTGGGTGGGCGACCGGACCTCGGCCTCCATCGAGATCGCCACGCTGCTGGGCTCGAAGTACCTGGCCCTGGACCCGCAGGGCGACCAGGAGCTCGAGCCGGGCACGACGATCCCGCGGGACCGGACGATCTCGCCGTTCGACGTCGTCGAGGCGTTCAACGGGCTGACCGGGACGATCGACCAGATCGACACGAACCAGCTGGCGGACAGCCTGCGCACGCTGTCCGACACGTTCAAGGACACCCCGGACGACGTCCGCGGCACGCTCGACGGCCTGTCCCGGCTCTCGACCACGATCTCCAGCCGTGACCAGCAGATCCGCCAGCTGCTCGCCGGGGCGCGGAACCTGTCGTCGATCCTCGCGGACCGCCGCGGGGACTTCGACGAGCTGCTCTCCGACGGCAACCTGCTGTTGTCGGAGCTGCAGCAGCGCAAGGACGCGATCGACCGGCTGCTCGACGGCACGCGGCTGCTCTCGCAGCAGCTGTCGGGGCTCGTCGCGGACAACTCCGACCAGCTGCGCCCCACCCTCGAGACGCTCGACCGGGTCACCGAGGTGCTGCAGCGCCACCAGGACGACCTGGCGGACACGCTGAAGAACGAGGCGGTGTTCGTGCGGCTGTTCACCAACGCCGTCGGCAACGGGCGCTGGTTCGACAACTACATCTGCGGGCTGCTCCCGATCCCCACGATCGGCCCGCTGAACCCCGGAGGCTGCTGATGGTCGGCTCCTGGGCGAACGACCGCCGCGCGCTGCAGATCACGGCGCTGGTCGCGATCGTCGCCGTGCTCGTCGCGACCGGCGTCTGGCTGATCGGCAACGGGGGCGGCCGGAAGATCACGGCCTACTTCGCCAACGCCTCGGCGCTGTTCGAGGACAACGACGTGCGCGTGCTCGGCGTGCCGGTGGGGCAGATCGACTCGATCACCCCGCAGGGCACGCAGGTCAAGGTCGACATGACCATCACCGACCCGGACGTGCACCTCGCGCCCGACGCCAAGGCCGCGGTCGTGTCGCCGAGCCTGGTGACCGGCCGCTACGTGCAGCTCTTCCCGACGGTCGGGGAGGACGCGCCGCAGCTCGAGACCGGCGCGACGATCCCGTTGGAGCGGACCGCGGTCCCGCTCGGCGTCGACGACCTCGCCAAGGCCGCCACCGACCTGTCCCGCGCCCTCGGCCCGGAGGGCGCCAACTCGACCGGCGCGGTGTCGCAGGCCCTCGACGTCGGCGCGCAGAACCTCGCCGGCAACGGCGAGGCGTTCAACGACACGATCCGCGGCCTCGGCAACCTGTCCAACACGCTCGCCGGCTCGAGCGAGGACCTCTTCGGCACGGTGACGGAGCTGCAGAAGTTCACCGAGACCCTCGCCCAGGACGACGCGAAGGTCCGGGAGTTCAACGGCCGGCTCGCCGACGTCACCGGCTTCCTCGCGAGCGAGCGGGAGGACCTCGGCGGGGCGATCAGGGACCTGTCGGTGGCCCTCGGCGACGTGGCCGGGTTCGTCCGGGACAACCGGGACACCATCCACTCCAACGTCGACCGGCTCGCGGACGTCACCCAGGTGCTCGTGGACCAGCAGCGGGCGCTCACCGAGATCCTCGACGTCGCACCGCTGGGCATCTCCAACCTCGCGAACACGTACAACGGCTCGTCGGGCACGCTCGACACCCGGGCGAACATCAACGAGCTCAGCCGGCCGCCGATCTACTTCCTCTGCGACCTGCTGAAGACCGGGGCGCCCGACGCGCTCAAGCCGCTGGTGCCGACGTGCGCGGCGCTGCCGGACGTGAAGTCGCTGCCGACCCCGGCGCAGGTCCTGAGCTCGTTGACGAGCGGTCGAACCCCGCCCGTCCCGGGCCTGGCGCTCCCGTCGATCCCGCTCGTCCCGCAGAACCCGGCCGCGCCGCAGGCCGGTCAGCCGGCGCCGGAGGTCCCGGGGCAGGCGAACCCCGCCCCGGCCGCGCCGACCGTCACCGCCCCGGCCGTGCCGGCGCCGCAGCAGCAGGAGTCCGGCGGCGGGATCGGCGGCTTCTTCTCGAAGCTCTTCGGAGGTGGCTCGTGAGGCGCACGAGGCTCGCGGCCAGGCTCGCGGTCCTGGTGACCGTCGCGTCGGTCGCGCTGAGCGGTTGCGGGGTGTTCTCCGGCGGGCTGCGCGGGGTGGAGCTCCCTGGTGGTGCCGACCTCGGCGACGACCCGTACGACGTGACGATCGAGTTCCCCGACGTCGTCGACCTGGTGCCGCAGTCCCTGGTCAAGGTGGCCGACGTCAGCGTCGGCACCGTCCGGTCCATCGACGTGGACCCGGCGACCTGGAACGCGCGGGTCACCGTCGCGGTGAACCGGGGCGTCACGTTGCCGGCGAACTCCGAGGCCCGGGTGCGCACCACGAGCCTCCTCGGCGAGAAGTTCGTGGAGCTGGCGGCGCCCACCCAGGGCGGCACCGGCACCCTGTCCGACGGGGCCACCATCCCGATCGAGCGCGCGGGCCGCGCGGTCGAGATCGAGGAGGTCTTCGGCGCGCTGTCCATGCTGCTCAACGGCGGCGGCGTCGCGCAGATCAAGACCATCTCGACCGAGCTGAACAAGGCCCTCGACGGGCGCGAGCCGCAGATCCGCGGCCTGCTCGACAACCTGAACACGCTCGTCGGCGCGCTCGACGACCGCAAGGGCGAGATCACCCGCGCCCTCGACGGGCTCAACCGGCTGTCGGCCACGCTGAACGACCGGCGCCCGCAGATCGAGAACGCCCTGGACGACCTGGGGCCGGGCCTCGCCGAGCTGGAGCGCCAGCGCGGCCAGCTGGTCGACATGCTGAAGGCGCTCGACCGGCTCTCCGGCACCGCCACGGACACGATCAACCGCAGCCGGGACGACGTCCTCGCCGACCTGCGGGCCCTGCAGCCCACGCTGTCGAAGCTCGCCGAGTCCGGCCAGGACCTGCCGAACTCGCTGGAGCTGATCGGCAGCTTCCCGTTCACCGACGCCGCGGTCGACGCGTTCGCCGGCGACTACGCCAACCTGTACGTCCGGGCGGACCTCGACCTGAAGACCCTGCTGGACAACCTGCTGCGGTCGAACCAGCCCTTCCCGACGCCGGACACGCCGCTGTTCAACCAGCTCCCGCCCGTCGGGCAGCTGCTGTCGCCGCTGCTGGGCGGCAACCCGGACCAGCCCTCGCTGCCGCTGCTCGGCCCGTCGCCGACCCCGCTCGGCCAGGCCGACCCGAACAACCCGCCGCCGACCACCCCGCCGACGCCGAGCGCGGTGCCCCCGCCGCCGACGGACGGCAGCGGCACCCCCGGCGGCTCGGGTGACTCCGGCTCTGGCGGCGGTCTCCTCGGCGGACTCCTCGGAGGTGGCCGGTGATCACCCGGACCATGAAGTGGCAGCTCCTCGCGCTGCTGCTGGTCACGCTGGTCGGGGTCGGGTACACCGGCTTCCGCTACGCGAACTTCGGCGCGATCTTCGGCGCCACGACCTACCCGGTCACGATGAAGCTCGCCGACTCCGGCGGCATCTTCACCGGCGCCGACGTCACCTACCGGGGCGTCAGCGTCGGCCGGGTCGGCCCGCTGACCCTCACCGCCGACGGCGTCGACGCGCAGCTCGACCTCGAGCGCGGTGGCCCGGAGATCCCGGCCGACGTGACCGCCGCCGTGCGGAACCTGTCGGCGATCGGCGAGCAGTACGTCGACCTGCAGCCGGCCGGCGACTCCGGCCCCGACCTGGAGTCCGGCTCGGTCATCCCGCTCACCCGGGTGAGCACACCGGTGCAGGTGGACCAGGTCGTGTCGAGCCTCGACGGGTTCGTGCGGTCGGTGCCGCTGGACAGCCTGCGCACGGTCGTCGACGAGCTGGGCAAGGGCTTCGCCAACAGCGGCGTCCCGCTGCAGAAGCTGCTCGACACCACCAGCGAGTTCACGAAGGCGGCCACGGACGCCCTGCCGCAGACCACCGCGCTGCTGAGCGACGGGCGCACGGTCCTGACCACGCAGAACGAGGTCGCCGGACAGTTCGCCGACTTCAGCTCGAGCCTGAAGCTGCTGGCCGAGCAGCTCGAGGAGTCCGACCCGGACCTGCGGCGGCTGATCCACACCGCGCCCGCGGCCGCGGACCAGATCCGCGGGCTGCTCCGGGAGAGCGGCGCCGGGCTGTCGACGACCGTCGCCAACCTGCTGACGGTCGCCCGGATCGCCGAGCCACGGCAGTCCAACCTGGAGCAGCTGCTCGTCACGTACCCGGGCGTGATGGCCAACGGCTACACGGCGGCGCCCAACGACGGCACCGCACACCTCGGCCTGGTGCTCAACTTCTTCGATCCCTTCCCCTGCGTGTACGGCTATCAAGGCACCGAGCACCGGTCCGGGGACCAGGTCAAGGAGATCCCCGTCAACAAGAAGGCGTACTGTGCCGAGCCACAGGGGAGTCCGACGAGCGTCCGCGGTGCCCAGAACGCTCCCCCGGCGCCGCACTCGACGACCCCCCGCGCCAAGCCCGGCACGACCGGCAACCCGTCCGCGGGGCTCCCGCTCCCGGCGGGCTCCGACGACCCGCAACCGCTGACCCCGCTCCCCCTCGGAACACCCGCCGGGATCCTCGCCTGACGGCCGGTCCCGCACGCCACACCCCCGATGGCCGACGCCCCCACGGCCGGATGGAGTCCCGCTATGACTGCGAGCACGACCGAGAGCACGGCGAACACGAGGCGCGCCGACGGGCCCGACCCCGGGCCGTCGGGCGGCAGGAGGCGGTTCGGCGGACCGCGGGCCCTCCAGATCGCGGCGGCGGTCGCGGTCGTCGCGGCGATCGTGTTCGGCGTGCTGTGGCTGACCACGCTGCTGAGCGGGGAGCGGAAGCTCGCCGAGGCGCGCGACGACGTGCTCGTCGCGGCCCGGCAGTCCGCGATCAGCCTCAACACGCTGGACTGGCACGACGTCGACGGCGGGCTGGACCGGTGGGAGCAGACCTCCACCGGCGCGGTCCTCGACGAGTTCCGCACCAACCGTGCGCAGTACGCGCAGTTCGTGGCCCAGTCCAAACGGACCACCACGGCGACCGTGTCCGACGCCGCCGTCAGCGAGCTCGACGACCGCGCGGGCGTCGCGAGGGTGCTCGTGGGCGTCGACGTCACGGTGACCCCGGACGGGCAGCAGCCCATCCCGACCCGGCAGCGCCTGCAGCTCGAGATGAGCCGCACGGACGACGGCTGGAAGGTCAGCAAGCTCGCGCCGATCCGCGCCCCCGGACAGAGCGGCTGAGCGGCCCGGCAGCCGGCCTGCTCCCCGTCCGTACCCGGTCGCCCGACGGCCCCAGGAGGTCACCATGTCCCCCCAGCCCCGCAAGCCCGTTCCCGCCACCGCGTCCCGGCGCCGCGCCACCACCGGCATCCGCCGCCCGCGCGTCGCCGGCCGCCCGGACACCGGCCGGCCGGACACCGGCCGCCCGGACGCGCCGGGGGAGACGGCCGAGACCGAGGTCCGCCCGGACGTCACCCGCGCGGACAGCCGGCACGCCCTGTTCGAGCCGGAGACCGAGGCGCTCACCGCCCCGGAGGTCGAGGACGACGCGGAGACCGCCGCGGTCCCGGCCGCGGCGGAGGCGGACGGGGCAGGGGACACCGGAACGGGGGAGCGTCCGGCCGGC
>NZ_JBEZDN010000091.1:0-32000 GCF_040648315.1 Pseudonocardia sp. NPDC049154 | reverse complement strand
CGCCCTGGGTGGGGCGCGCCCCCCGCGCGGGGGCGCTGGTCGGGTGGCCGGCCGGCTCCGGGCCGGGGGTGGGGGGGGCCGCCATCTAACACCCCCGGGGGGGGCGGGCCCCCCCCCGCGCCGGGCCCTCTCGGCGATCCAGGAGGCCGCTCGTCCCCCTCCGGGGGCGGGCGGCCTCCTGCGTCCGCGCCGGGCTCGCTACCGTCTCAGCGCCCCGGACGGGGCGAACGGGACGGACGGGCGTCCGGGGGGCCGTCAGCAGGGCCGACGTGGAGGACACGGATGACGATGCGTACCAGCGCCACCCGGCGGCGCGCCGCGGCGGTGGCCGCGGTCGCGACCGGGCTGCTGCTCGCCGGGTGCGGCGGCGCGAGCGAGCAGGAGACGGTCGACTGGACCAACGGCCTGTGCAGCTCCTACGCCACCTTCCGCGAGGCGGCGATCGTCGGGCCGCAGGCGGCCCCGGACCTGCCTGCGCAGGCGCGCAACCTGTCGACCTACCTCGGCAACACCGCAGGGTCGCTCGACAAGGCGCTGGCCGACCTGGACACCCTCGGCACCTCGCCGGTCTCCGGCGGCGACGAGGCCGTCACGAAGTTCCGCGACCAGCTCACCGGGTACCGCTCGGCCTTCCAGCAGGCCAGGACCCAGGTCGACGCCCTGAACCTCTCCTCCCCGACCCTGCAGCAGGACATCGAGGGCGCGGTGGCGCCGGTCCTCCAGCTGCAGGACGCGAACCAGGACCCGTTGGCGGGCCTCGACTCCGCGGTGACCGACGCCGCGACGAAGGCGCCCGCCTGCCAGAACCTCAGCCGCCTCAGCAGCCCCACGACCGGCGGCTGAGCAGGGCGGGACCGCCCGCTCGCGTAGTGTCGATCCCCGCCCCCGCTCCCCTCGTCCCCCTGGAGGCGCCCGTGCCTCGCCCGTCCCGGCTCGCCGTCGCCGTGGTGCTCGGCGGGCTGCTGTCCGTCAGCGGCTGCGCGACCGTCGTCGCGGGCACCCCGACCGCCGACCCCGCGCCGCGCCCGACGGCCGGCCGCGGCGCCGACCCGGTGGCCTGGGTCGACAAGGTCTGCGGCGCGGTCCTGACCTACACCACCCCGGTGCTGGCCCAGCCCGCCTTCGACGGCGCCGACCTGCCCACGATCAAGCAGCGACTGTCGGACTACCTCGGCGCCAGCCAGACCGGCCTCCAGCAGAGCCGCGACCAGCTCGGCACGGTCGGCGCCTCGCCCGTCAACGGCGGCGACGACACGGTCGCGCGGATCTCGTCCGGCCTGGAGAAGCTGCAGAACGACATCGGCGCCGCCAAGGCGAAGGTCGACGCCGCCGACCCGGCGAACGTCGACGCCTTCCGCGCCGCCCTGGACGAGACCAACACCAACCTCACGCAGCTCACCGCGCCCGACGCGCTCGGCGACCTCAAGACCTCGCCGCGCCTCGACAAGGCCGCCCAGCAGGCCGGCAACTGCACGAAGCTCGCTGCGATCCCGGGCGCCGCACCCCGATAAGCCGCACCCGACGACCAGGGGCGCGCAGACCGGCGCGCGTGTCGGCCCGGCGTGTCGGCCTCCGGTCGGGGGAAACCGGCGCGCCGGACGATCATCTCTCGAACAGATGTTCTAGGGTGCGCGACGTGTCCCAGCTCTCGCTGTTCTCCGCGGACGCCCGGCCCCTGCGGCTCGGCGATCTCGCCGGGCTGCTGTGCGGGCCGGCCCGGATCACCCGCTTCGGGGCCGGGGACACCGCACGGATCAGCCTCCAGGTGGCCGACCCGGGCCGGGCGGCGGCCGTGCGGGCCGCCGCGGCGCCGTTCGGCATCCCGTTCGAGCTCGGCGAGCGGACCTGCGCGGGCCGGGAGCTGCGCACCGCCTACCGTCGCGACCTGGCCGGCCTCGCGCGGGCCTGGACGGGCCGGGACCGGCGCAAGAACGTCCCGGCGGGCTTCCAGCTCGACGGCACCGCACTGCGGCTCTGGGTGCTCGCCTGCGGCCGCGCGGACGGGCGCGGGGGCTACGTCCTGCCGCTCGACGGCACCGCCCCCGGCACCCACGACGCCCTGATCGCCGCCACGACCCGGCTGGGCCTGCCGCCCGCCAGGATCGTGCTCCCACCCTGCGAGGACTGCCGGGAGCGCGCCGCAGCGGACCAGGAGGCCGACCCGGCGCGCGCGGAGGACACTCCCACCACGGTCGACGACGCCGACGCGGACACCCGGGCCGACGCCGACCCCGCGCCCACGGCCGGCCTGCCCGCCCCGCCCCCGTCGTCGCCGACCCGCCCTTCCCCGGCGATCCTGCTCACGGACGGCACCACCGCCCTCGATCTGCCGCCGGCGCCGCCCGCCCCGGCGCAGTGCCGGAGCCACCATCTCGCGCTCGTCCCGGCCGTCGCGCCGGAATGCCCGGCGGCCGGGCCGGCGTTACGGATCACAGGAGCGCGGCGCCTGCAGCGTCTCGTGGAGCTGGTCGGACCCGCGCCCGAGGATGTGGACACCGCCGAATGGCCCAGGCACTGGGGTCGGACCCGGGCTTGACCCGCGGGCTACGCTCCCCCGGTCGACCCGGAGGTCGCGACGCGGTGTGACGTAGGCGACATGCTCGGTCGATGTGCGACCGTGGCGGCGGGGACCGGCGGGGAAGCAATACTGTCGATCCCGGGGTCGAAGGGGAGTGGCGCGGTGACCGGAGGTAACGGTCCGTCGCGCCGCCCCGACCGAGACGCCCGGAAGTCGGACGCGAACCGGTGCGAGACCGGCGACGCGGCCGGAGGGATGGAGTAGGACCACGTGGCAACCCGAACGACGAGCACCGACACCGGCGCGCCTGCCGAGAGCAACGGCACGGCCGCCGGCACCCGCACGCGCCGCGGCGCGGCCGGCGGGGGGCGCCGCAACGGGAACGGCACGGCCACGTCGGCCGGCGGGCGCGTGCGCCGCCTGGTGATCGTCGAGTCCCCCACCAAGGCGAAGAAGATCCAGCCGTACCTCGGCAACGACTACGTCGTCGAGTCGTCGGTCGGGCACATCCGGGACCTGCCGCGCGGCGCGGCGGACGTCCCGGCCAAGTACAAGGGCGAGTCCTGGGCGCGGCTCGGCGTCGACGTCGACAACGAGTTCCAGCCGCTCTACATCGTCACGCCGGAGAAGAGGTCGAAGGTCTCCGAGCTGAAGGACCTGCTCAAGGACGCCGACGAGCTCCTCCTCGCCACGGACCCCGACCGCGAGGGCGAGGCCATCGCCTGGCACCTGCTCGACACGCTGCGCCCGAAGATCCCGGTTCGCCGGATGGTCTTCCACGAGATCACCGAGCCGGCGATCCGCGCCGCCGCGGAGAACACCCGCGAGCTGGACCAGGACCTCGTCGACGCGCAGGAGACCCGCCGCATCCTCGACCGGCTCTACGGCTACGAGGTCTCCCCCGTGCTGTGGAAGAAGGTCATGCCGAAGCTCTCGGCGGGCCGCGTGCAGTCGGTGGCGACCCGGCTGATCGTGCAGCGCGAGCGCGAGCGGATGGCGTTCGTCTCGGCGGGCTACTGGGACATCGCCGCGACCATGGACGCGGGCGCCGACGCGACCCCGCGCCAATTCGGCTCGCGCCTCGTCTCGGTCGACGGCAGCCGGGTCGCGGCGGGCCGCGACTTCGGACCGGACGGCAAGCTCAAGAACACGGACGTCACCGTCCTCGACGAGGCGAGCGCCCGCCGGCTGGCGGAGTCGCTCGAGGGCCGGGACCTGACCGTCGCGTCGGTCGAGTCGAAGCCGTACACGCGCCGCCCGTACGCCCCGTTCATGACGTCGACGCTGCAGCAGGAGGCGGGTCGCAAGCTGCGCTTCTCGGCGGAGCGCACGATGCGCAGCGCCCAGCGGCTGTACGAGAACGGCTACATCACCTACATGCGGACGGACTCGACCACGCTGTCCGACGCCGCGATCCAGGCCGCCCGGGCGCAGGCCCGCGAGCTGTACGGCGACTCGTACGTCGCGCCGTCGCCGCGGCAGTACACCCGCAAGGTGAAGAACGCCCAGGAGGCCCACGAGGCGATCCGGCCCGCCGGCGACACCTTCCGCACCCCGGGCGAGATCGCCCGCGAGGTCGACGGGGACGACTTCCGCCTCTACGAGCTGATCTGGCAGCGGACCGTCGCCTCGCAGATGGCCGACGCCCGCGGCACCACGGTGTCCGTGCGGATCAACGGCACCGCGGCCACCGGCGAGGACGTCGTCTTCGCCAGCTCCGGCCGCACGATCACTTTCCCGGGCTTCCTCAAGGCCTACGTCGAGACGATCGAGGAGGGCTCGGGCGGCCAGGCGGACGACGCCGAGTCGCGGCTGCCGCAGCTCACCGAGGGCCAGGCCCTCACCGCTGCCGAGCTCACGCCCGAGGGCCACTCGACGAACCCGCCGGCCCGGTTCACCGAGCCGAGCCTGGTGAGCAAGCTCGAGGAGCTCGGGATCGGCCGGCCGTCGACGTACGCGTCGATCATCAAGACGATCCAGGACCGCGGGTACGTCTGGAAGAAGGGCTCGGCGCTCGTGCCCTCCTGGGTGGCGTTCGCCGTCGTCGGGCTGCTGGAGCACCACTTCGGCCGACTGGTCGACTACGACTTCACCGCCGCGATGGAGGACGAGCTCGACGCCATCTCGTCGGGCAACCTCACCCGCATCGCCTGGCTGACCGGCTTCTACTTCGGCGACGGCGCGGGCTCGGAGGGCTCGGTGGCGAAGGCGGGCGGGCTGAAGAAGCTCGTCGGCGTGAACCTCGAGGAGATCGACGCCCGGGAGATCAACTCGATCCCGCTGTTCACCGACTCGCAGGGCCGCGAGGCCGTGGTGCGCGTCGGGCGCTACGGGCCGTACATGGAGCGGCCGACCGGCGAGGTCGACTCCGAGGGCAAGCCCAAGACGCAGCGCGCCAACCTGCCCGAGGACCTGCCGCCGGACGAGCTCACCGAGGAGATCGCCGAGCAGCTGTTCTCGGTGCCGCAGGAGGGCCGCTCGCTGGGCACGGACCCGGTGACCGGGCACGAGATCGTCGCCAAGGACGGGCGGTACGGACCTTTCGTCACCGAGCTGCTGCCCGAGGACGACGCCGCCGCGGCGAAGAAGACCAAGGCCAAGCCACGCACCGGCTCGCTCTTCAAGGACATGTCCCTGGAGACGGTCACCCTCGACGACGCCCTCAAGCTGCTCTCCCTTCCGCGCCTGGTCGGCACCGATCCGGAGTCCGGCGAGGAGATCACGGCGCAGAACGGCCGGTACGGGCCCTACCTGAAGAAGGGCACCGACTCGCGCTCGCTGACCAGCGAGGACCAGCTGTTCACCGTCACGCTCGACGAGGCGGTGGAGATCTACAAGCAGCCCAAGCAGCGGGGCCGGCGCACCGCCGCCGCCACGCCGCCGCTGCGCGAGCTGGGTGAGGACGCCTCGACGGGCAAGAAGATGGTGATCAAGGACGGCCGCTTCGGCCCCTACGTCACCGACGGCGAGACCAACGCCTCGCTCCGCAAGGGCGACTCGGTCGAGGAGATCACGGACGAGCGCGCCTCGGAGCTGCTCGCCGAGCGTCGCGCCAAGGCCCCGGCCAAGAAGAAGGCCCCCGCCCGCAAGCCGGCTGCCAAGAAGGCCCCGGCGAGGAAGACCCCGGCCAAGTAAGCCCACCCACGACGGCGCTCTCGCTCACTAAATATGAGTGAGAGCGCCGTTCGTGTATCCGGTCCCGCTCAGGTCAGGAGGGACTTCACGGCCGCGGAGAGGCGCTTGCCGTCGGCGCGGCCCTGGGCGGCGGCCTGCGCCTTCTTCATGACCTGCCCCATCTGCCGGGGGCCGGGCTTCTCACCGGTCTCGGCCTCGACGTCGGCCACTGCCTGCTGGGCGAGGGCGGCCAGCTCGTCGTCCCCGAGCTGCTGCGGCAGGTAGCGGGCCAGGACCTCGCCCTCGGCCTTCTCCTGCGTGGCCAGCTCCTCGCGGCCCGCGGCGGAGAACGCCTCGGCGGACTCGGCCCGCTTCTTGGCCTCCTTGCGGATCACGCCGAGCACCTCGTCGTCGGAGAGCTCCCGGTGCGCCTCACCCGCGACCTCGGCGTTGCCGATCGCGGTCAGGGTCATCCGCAGGGTTCCCTTCACCAGCTCGTCGCGGGCCTTCATCGCCGCGGTGAGGTCCTTGCGCAGCTGCTCCTTGAGGGTGCTCACGGGCGTGACGCTAGTCGACCGCCCGCTCCCCGTACGCTGGGATACGTGAACAGCCTCGCTCGCCTGACCATCGGCGCCGTCACCACCGGTGCCGCGGGGATCGCCTACGCGGCCGGGTACGAGCGACGTCGCTGGACGCTGCGCGAGGCCACCGTGCCGGTCCTGCCGGAGGGCAGCCGGCCGCTGAAGATCCTGCACGTCTCGGACCTGCACCTCACGCCCGGCCAGGAGAGCAAGAAGCGCTGGGTCGCCGAGCTGGCCGCGCTGGACCCGGACCTCGTCGTCGACACGGGCGACAACCTGGCACACCCGCGGGCGGTGCCCGGCGTGCTGGCCGCGCTCGGACCGCTGCTCGAGAAGCCGGGCCTGTTCGTGTTCGGCAGCAACGACTACTTCGGCCCCACCCCGAAGAATCCCGCCCGCTACCTGCGCAGCTCGGACCGTCGCATCCACGGCGAGCCGCTGCCGTGGCGGGACCTGCGCGCGGCGTTCGTCGAGCGCGGGTGGCAGGACGCGACGCACCAGCGGCTGTTCCTCGACGTCGACGGCCGGCGGATCGGCGTCGTCGGGGTCGACGACCCGCACCTGTCGCTGGACCGCTACGACAGCGTCTCCGGCCCGATGACGGCCGACCTGCGGCTCGGCCTGACCCACTCGCCCGAGCCGCGCGTGCTCGACGGCATGGCGGCCGACCAGGTCGACCTCGTCCTGGCCGGGCACACGCACGGCGGCCAGCTGCGCCTGCCGGGGTACGGCGCGATCGTGACCAACTGCGGGATCGACCGCTCGCGCGCCCGCGGCGCCTCCCGCTGGGGTGCCCACACCTGGCTGCACGTCTCGGCCGGCATGGGCACCTCGCCCTACGCGCCGGTGCGCTTCGCCTGCCCGCCGGAGGCCAGCCTGCTGACCCTCGTCCCCCGTCCGGCCGCCACCGGCGCCGCAAGGGCCACCCCCGCGCAGGCCGCCGGAACCGTCGGGTAGAGTTCACCACGGCTCGCAGGGAGACCGCGGGCCCTCGGGGTGTGGCGCAGCTTGGTAGCGCGCTTCGTTCGGGACGAAGAGGTCGCAGGTTCAAATCCTGTCACCCCGACCATCAATCGAAGGCCCAGGTCAGCAGACCTGGGCCTTCGTCGTTCTCGGGGTCGGCCTCGAGTCCGATGGCTCCTGGTGGACAGGTTCCGTGTGCTGCCGGCGGCCGCCGGCTTCGGCGGGTCGTTCGCCTGGTGCTCACCGGGCTCCAGGCGGTCAGCGCGGGCGAGACGCAGATGGCGTCGGGTCTGCTGGATCGGCGGCGACTTCGCGGGTGCTCGGGCAGGGGCTCGGTCACCGCAAGCGCCACGTTCTCCACGCGGCCGCGGGAGGACGCCATTCAGGTGATGACCACGGCTTCCTGGGGAGCGGTGAGTGAAGTGCGACGAGTGGTTCGGGCTCCGCGACGCGGTCGTGGCGACACCTCGACGTCGCGCCGAATGGCCGGCGACCTGCGACGATAGACAATGTCTCGAACATCAGTTCGAGTAGAATCAGAGCATGGACGCAGGGCCCGTCGGCACCGGGCGCGACCGCCTTCAGCAGGCCATCGCGCAGCTGGTCGACGCCGCCGGACCCACCGCCACGGCCGACGAGGTCATCGACGCGCTCCGCGCCTACGAAGAGGCCCGACGCTTCCTGGACCGGGCCGTGGTCAACGCCACCGCCGACCTGCAGCGGCGCGGTGTGTTCGCCGAGCGCGGCTACCGCTCCCCCACCGGCGCGCTCGCCGACCTGCTCGGCTGGGAACGTTTCGAGGCCCGCCGCCGGGTGCTCGCCGCCGAGTCGGTGTGCGCACAGATCGGGCTCGACGGTGCGCCGTTGCCGGCCCGACTCTCGGCCACCGCGACCGTGTTCGCCTGCGGCGAGGCCGGCCTGCGGCACGTCGAAGTCATCGCCCGGCTGCTGGCCAGCGGGCCGGCCCGCCGCCTCGATCCGGAGACCTGGGCGGGCGCGGAGGTCCAGCTCGCCGGCAAAGCCGCCGTCTACACACCCTCCGAGCTGCACACCTGGGGCACCCAACTCCTCGAGATCCTCGACCAGGACGGGCCCGAGCCCGACAACACCCCGCCCGCGCAGCTCAACGAACTCCGCACCTCCCGCTTCCGCACCCGCCCCGGCGGCAAGGTGAGCGGCCGCTTCGACGACGCCGCGCTGTTCGACGCCATCGCCGCCGCGGTCGACGCCGGCGCCGCCCCCCCCCGCGACACCGACGACCACCGCAGCACCGCCGAACGGCAGGCCGAAGCGCTCGCCGAAGCCTGCGCCCAAGTCCTCTCCCGCGGGCGGCTCCCCGAGACCGGCGGCCGCCGCCCCCAGCTCACCGTCACCGTCCGCCTCGAAGACCTGGAGCGGCGCGCGTCCTCGGCGTCCCTCGAGTTCGGCGGCCAGCTCACCCCACAGACCCTGCGCCAGCTCGCCTGCGACGCCGCCGTCATCCCGGTCGTGCTCGACGGCACCGGCGTCCCCCTCGACGTCGGCCGCCTCTCCCGCACCGTCCCCGACGGGCTACGCCGCGCGATCACCGTCCGCGACGGCGGCTGCGCCGTCCCCGGCTGCGACCGCCCACCCTCCTGGTGCGAGATCCATCATGTGCGCGAATGGCAACACGGCGGCCCGACGAGCCTGCGCAACCTGGTCATGCTCTGCACCGTCCACCACCGCCTCATCCACCACTCCCGCTGGGAAGTCCGGATGCCCGACGGCCTACCCGAGTTCCTCCCACCGAGCTGGATCGACCGCGGATCGACCGCACCCGCACACCCCGCCGACGACCACCACCCCTCCTCCAGCCCGTGGGCTGATTCAGAACGCGTGAGGACGTGGGCACGTGCAGGCAGAAGCCGCGATCGTCGCGGCTTCTCAAGCGATCCCTCGGCGTGCGGCTCGGCTGCAGCGTCGCGGCCACCCGCCTGTGCCCAGCCCCAAGGCCCGCTCGTCGAGAGAGCGTCGACAACTCGCGCCGGCACTCCGTCTTCTCTTCAGTGCGCCAGAGTTCGTGGTCATCCACGACGGGCCATGGTGCTTGCCGAGCCACTGCAGGAGGCGCCCAGGCATCGATGCCCATACATGCCCGTCGACATGGGCAGCCGCCGGCCCTGAATGGGCAGTGTCCGCCGACGAGGGGGCGGGGTGCCGCGGCGCACGCTTGGCGAGTCCGAATCGCGCCCAGGAGGACCGCATGTTCACCACCGCTCTCTGCCCCCGCTGCACGGCCATCATCACCGTCCGGACCGAGTACGGGATCGACACGTACCGCTGCCGGGGATGCGGCGCTGGCGCGCCGAGCCGGACGGGCATCGTGATCGACCTGCGCGAACGCCGGGCGCGCCGACAACCGCCCGCCGTCACGACCGGCCGCCGGCCCGCAGCCTGAGAACGACGTCGCGCCACCTCGCCACCCGCCCGCCGGTACACCGCCGCCTCGTCGTTCCACCCGCCGACGCTGCGCCGACGCCGCCCAGCCGCATCCCACCCGCCTGCTCTGCCGCACCACACCCCGCCCGACCCCCCAGCCGGGCGGGATGTGTCGGCTTAGCTCTCGCAGGCCACGCCGTCGCCGTCGCGGTCGAGGGCGCTGCGATAGCCGGCGTCGCCGCGGTACAGCGGGGCGGCACCGGCCGCCTTGGCCGCGGAGCAGTTGGCGTAGTAGGCCGAGGACCCGCCCGACTCCTGCGCGGGAGCCGCCGGTGCCGCGGCGGCGGGTGCCGGGGCGGCGGCGCGGGGCGCCGCGACGTGGGGCCGCGGGTCGTCGACGCGCGGGGCATCCGCCACCGGCTCCTCCACGGCAGCAGGAGCGGCGGTAGGAGCGGCGGTGGGGACGGCAGCAGGAACCGGCGGAGCAGCGGCCTCGCCGAGCGTGATCGGGTCGCCCGCCGAGGCGAGCGCTGCGGCGCCGGGCAGCTGCGTGGTCACGGTCCCCTCCGCCACCCCCGCGACGGACCCCGTCGAGGGGCCGAGCACGACGGTGGTGAAGCCTGCCGCGGCGAGCACCTGGCGGGCCTGCGCGTCCGCCATCCCGACCACGTTGGGCACGCTGAGCAGAACCGGCGCAGCGGGCGCGGCCGCCGGCTGCACCACGGCAGCGGGCACGGCAGCGGGCTCGGGAGCGCGAGCGGCGCCGACGAACGCGAACACCGTCATCAGCACGCAGAGCGCCGTCCCGATCCACCCGAGCACCAGGCCGGCGCTGCTCCGGCCCGCGGACGCGGCGCGGCCGTCCCGGAACCGCGCACGGCCGCCGCGGGACAGCAGCAGGGCCGGGACCGTGACGACCAGTCCGACGAGCGGCACCCACCCGGCGAGGAGCCCGACCAGCCCGAGCACGAACCCGACGGTGGCCGGGGTGTTGCCCTGCCGGGCCGGGGTCGTCGGCGGGATCGGGGTCCAGGGCTGGGTCGCGGTCATCGGGGTCCTCTCCGGGTCCTGGGTGCGAACGGCGTCGTGCCGCACCGCTGAACGGACCATCGGAGGAGTCGCGACGCCATTACCGGGCGTCGTCAGAAATGACGACGGCCCGGGCGGAGGAGTCTCCGCCCGGGCCGTCCCACCACCTCAGCCCAAGGCGTTGGCGGGAACAGTCCCACCGCCTCAGCCCAGGGCGTCGGCGGGGGTGAACTTCTCGCGGTGGATGTGCCGCGGGGCCATGCGGCGGCGCTTGAAGGCCTTCACCCCCGCCTCGACCATCGCGGGCGGTCCGCAGAGCCAGCCCGACCAGCCGCGGGCGCTGGGAACGTCCTCGACGAAAGCGTCTGTCGGGAAGCCCGAGCGATGCCCGGCCGCGGGCTCGTCGGACAGCACCGGCACGAAGCGGAAGCCGGCGTACTCCTCCGCCAGCTCGGCGAACCGGTCGAGGTCGTAGAGGTCCGCCGCGCCCCGCACCCCGTGGTACAGCAGGACCTCGCGCGACGGGTGCCGCGCCAGCGCGGTGCGGGCGATCCCGACCAGCGGGGCGAGGCCGGTCCCGCCGCCGACGAGGACCATCGGGCCGCCGTCGTCGTCGGACTCGGGCGCGAGGTGGAAGTCGCCGAGCGGGCCGGTCGCCTCCACCTCGTCGCCGACGGAGAGGCCGTCGAAGAGCCAGCCGTCGGTCGCCACCCCGCCCGGCACCCGCCGGACGTGCAGCTCGAGCACCTTGTCCTCGTCGGCCGTGTTGGCCAGCGAGTACTGCCGCCGCGCCCCCGACCCGGGCACGACGAGCTCGACGTACTGCCCCGCGGAGAAGGCCAGCGGCTCGGGGAGGCCGAGCAGCACCCGTCGGGTGTCGCGGGCGATGTCCGCGACCTCCAGCACCGTCGCGGTCAGGTCCCGCAACGGGTGGGTTGCCCGGTCACCGGCCCCGCCCACCTCGACGTCGGACAGGGGCCGCGCCTGACACGCCAGCGCCATGCCCGCCGCCCGCTCCTCCGCGGTGAGCGTGTCGGACGGCGAGTCGCGGTGGTCGACCTCCCCGCCGACGACCTGCAGCTTGCAGGTCCCGCAGGTCCCCTGGTTGCAGGAGTTCGGCATCCACAGCCCGGCGCGCAGGCAGGCGTCGAGCAGGCTCTGGTCGGCGTCGCACTCGACCCGGCGACCGCCGACGGTCACCGCGAAGCCCATGTCAGACCTCCCAGGTGACGTGCAGGCTCGTCGGTCCGCGGAAGCCCCAGCCCCAGAAGTCCACGCCCTCGCGGGTGTCGCGCTCGAGGTTCGGGATCGCCTCGAACAGCTCCTCCAACGCGATCCGCATGACGTGGTTGGCGAAGTAGATGCCGGCGCAGGCGTGGCTGCCGGCGCCGAACGCGAGGTGCGGCAGCGGCGGGCGGTGCAGGTCGTAGGTCGACGGCGCCTCGTAGACGCCCGTGTCGTGGTTGGCCGACCCGTAGGACAGCATCACCGGCGTGCCGGCGGGGATGTCGACGCCCGCCACGGTCACCGGCTTCGTCGAGATGCGCGCGGTGGCCGACCAGATCGGCGAGGTCCACCGCATGCCCTCGGAGATGGCGCGCGGGATGAGCACCGGGTCGTCGACGACCTGCTCCAGCTGCTCCGGGCGGCTGAACAGCCCGACGAGCGTCGACGCCATGCCGTGGCCGGGCTCCTGCATCGCGCCGAGCAGGTAGACGTAGATCGTCGGGTAGATGTACTCGCGGTCGCGGGTGTGCCCGGGCGGCATGCCGTCGTGCAGCCAGTGCGAGATCGCGCTGTCGTCCGGCTCGACGATCCACCTGTCGATCAGCGGGTCGACGATCGCGCGGATCTCCGCCTTCGCCTCGTCGCCCTCGCGGAAGCCCTCGGGGTTGGCGAACTCGCCGTCCTCGGTCATCGCGGCGTTGGTGAACGAGCGGTTCAGCTTGGCGAACCAGTCGCGGAGCGTGTCCGAGTCGACCGACTGCAGGCCGAGGAGGTCGCCGAGCGCGCGGACGCTGACCGGCTCGCAGAACTGCGCGACCAGCTCCGCGTGCCCGTCGTTCTCGAACTGCTCCAGGTGGCGGCGCGCGATCGGGCGGACCAGATCGTCGATCCAGCGGTCCACCTCGACGGGCTGCAGCGCCGGCTCGACCATCGACCGCAGGTCGGCGTGGACCTCGCCGTTCACGCCGATGATCGCGGGGTGCCCGAAGGTCCGGCCGCCGGCCGGGGTGATCACGCCCTCGAAGTCCGGGCTGGTCGCGATCTCGCGGCACACCTCGGCGGTGGAGGCGACGTACGAGCCCAGCACCGGCACGAAGGCCAGCGGCGCCTCGGCGCGCAGCCGCTCGTAGGTGCGGTACGGGTTGCGCTCGAGCTCGCTCATCGTGACGTCGTCGAGCCAGGACAGATCGGGCTTCTCGGTGGTCGTCATCGACCGTCTCCTCCCACAGCGGTGTCCGGGATGGGTCGTCCGGGATGGGACGAGAAGGTAGGTCGCGACCCCGGCGCCCGGCGACACGGTGAGCGCGACCCCGGTACGGATCGCGCGGCGGGTTCGTGAGGTCACTCTCAGGTACGCTCCCGGCATGTCCGCACGGCGTCGTGCAGCGCCCCGGGACTGGGACCAGGCCTCCCGGGCGGTGGCGCAGGCGTACTTCCCGCACGAGCTCACGCTGCTCGGCGGCGGCCGCGACCCCCGCCTCACGCTCACCACGCTCGACCTCGGCGCGGTGCTCGTCGGGCACGTGGGCTGGGGCGCGGACGTCCGGATCGCGTGCGACTACCCGGGCTCCTACGAGATCAACCTGCCGCTGACCGGGCACCTGGAGAGCCGCGGCCGGCACGGGCCTGTCGTCTCGCTGCCCGGGCAGGCGACCGTGTTCCGCGCCGACACCCCCTCGCTGATCAGCCACTGGGACGCGACCTGCACGGTCCTCGGCGTGAAGTTCGACCGGACCTGGCTCGACCGGGAGGCCGAACGCGTGCTGGGCGACGACCGGGTGACGGTCCGGAGCCTGCTGCCGGACCAGGTGGACCTGGCGGCCGGCCCGGGCCGGGCGTGGCGACAGCTCGTCGGGAGCATGGCGGCGCACCTGCACGATCCCGACCTGTTCGGCGGGTGCGGCCCGGTCAAGGACCAGCTCGCCGGCGCGATCGCCGCCGGCTTCCTCCTCGCCAGCTGCCCCGGGGCCGGCACCGGGTCGCCGGCGCGCCCGCGGACCGTCGCGCGCGTGGTCGACCAGCTGCACGACGACCCGGGCCGGGCGTGGACCGCCGGCGAGATGGCGGCCGCGGCGGGCACGAGCGTGCGGCGGCTGCAGGAGGGCTTCCGGGAGTGGCTCGGCTGCACGCCGACCGAGTACCTGACCGGGATCCGGCTGCAGCGCGCCCGCGCCGACCTGCTGGCCGACGCCACGCTCACCACCAGCGAGGCCGCCGCGCGCTGGGGCTTCTCCAGCGCGAGCCGGTTCGCCGCCGCCTACCGCCGCCGCTACGGCCACCCGCCCTCGCAGGCCCGCGACTAGAGCTCGCCGGTCTCCAGCAGCGTCTTCAGGTCCGCCAGCAGCCGCGGCCAGCCCTGCGCCACCATCTCGGCCACCCGGCTGCCGGGCTCGAAGTCGTCGTGGACGACCGTCAGCCGGACGACGTCGCCCTCCGGCTCGATCTCGAAGGCCACCCGCGAGCGGCGCTCGGCCGAGATGCGGGTCAGGGTCTCCTCGTCGATCCCGGCGGCCGCGGCCCACTCCGGCGTGAAGGTGTGCCAGGTGTAGGCGAGCCGGCGCGGCGGGTCCGCCTCCAGCACGACCTGCGCGGGGTCGACGGTCTCGCGGCCGTTATCCTCCCAGACCATCGGGGCGCCCTTGCGCCACTCGGTCCGGAAGGCCACACCCCAGTAGCGGCGGGTGAACGCGGGATCGGTGAGCGCCTCCCACAGCCGCTCGGGCGTGGTCCGCACGTAGGTGGTGTAGGTGAACTCGGTCGGTGACACGGGTGCTCCCTCCAGCGCCGCGCGCAGGTCGGCCACCGCCCGGACGCGCTCCCGGGCGTACCGGCCGATCCAGCGCTCGGCGATCAGGTCGATGGGTGCGGCGTCGAGGTGGTGCAGCTTCTCCCGCCCCCGGCGCCGGGTCGTGACGAGACCGGCGGCCTCCAGCACCCCGAGGTGCTTGGCCACCGCCTGCCGGCTCATGCCGAGCCCCGCGCACAGCTCGCGCAGGGTCTGCCCGTTGCGCAGCCGCAGGCGGTCCAGGAGCGCACGGCGGTGCGGGTCGGCGAGCGCACGGAACACCTCGTCCATTCCCACCTCCACGAGCAACCCGGAGGTTGCCCTTTATAGGCAACCGATAGGTTGCCTGTCAAGGCGCGGTATCAGGAGCGCGGCGGACCTGCTCGGCCTCGGGAAGGAGGGGATGGACATGGCCGACATCCGGTACGGGCACCACACCGCGGAGATCGACGGCGACTTCGTGGTCTTCGTGATCGGGGCGCGCCCGTCGCTGCGTCACCCGATCCGCACGTTCCTCGACCTCGGCGGTCGCTGCGGCATGACGGCGATGCTGAAGGAGCTGAGCCGGGACCCGGAGAAGGGCCTGCTGGGCTTCCAGAGCAGCGGACTGCTGATCGTCCAGTACTGGCGCTCCTTCGAGCACCTGGAGGCGTTCGCCCGCGACCCCGGCGACCTGCACCGTCCGGCCTGGCTGAACTACTACCGGCGCGCGGCCCGGCACGAGGGCACGGGCATCTGGCACGAGACCTACCTCGTGCGCGCCGGCGAGTACGAGGCGATCTACCACAACATGCCGCCGCACGGCCTCGCCACGGCCGGCCGCATGGTGCCGCTGAAGGAGGCGACGACGGCCCGGCTGCGGTTGCGGCGGGCCGTCGCCGGCTGACCGGGAAGCGGCTCAGCCCTTCTCGGACAGCTCCTTCTCGTACTTCGCGGTCATGTGGTCGACGGCGGCGAGCTGGGTCGCGGCGTGCGCCTCCCGGGTGTCGTGGGCGCGCTGCTTCGCGGCGAGCGTGCTCTCCGCCTGGCCCTGGAAGTGCGGGAACACCTGCTGGGCGATCAGCTCGAGGGAGCGCTTCGTGGCCTCCGGGTTCGCCCAGTCGTGCCCCAGCAGCAGCATGCAGCCGAAGCCGCCGTTGCTCTGGTCCCACAGGCGCTGGACCTGCGCGCGGGCGTCCTCGACGGTACCGATCGCGCCGATGCCGGCCTCGTTGATGAAGTCGATCATGCCCTTGATGTCGGTCGAGTCGCCGACGTCCATCTGCGGGAAGGCCGCGACCTTCTGGAAGTAGTTGAACCAGGGCACGATGCCGAACTCGACGTCGCGGTACGCCTGCTCCTTGGTCTCGGCGATGTGCATCAGCCCGACCAGCCGCCAGCCCGAGCGGTCCGGCGTCGGCTGGCCGAAGTGCGCGGCCCGCTCCTCGACGACGTTCCAGTGGTGGGCCAGCGCGTCGAAGCCGTCCTGGGTGAGGGTCGCGCCGATGGACAGCAGGCCGGTCCCGTGCCGGCCGGCGAGGCGCGGGCCGGTGGGGGACGCCACCGCGGCGACGGCGATGTCGAAGCGCGGGTCGGTGTACGGGCGCAGCTGCAGCTGGGCGTCGACCAGGGTGTGCGTCTTCGTGGTCTGCGTGACGGACTCGCCGCGCAGCAGCCGCATGATGATGTCGATGTTGACGTCGAGCAGCTCGCGCGTGTCGGTCGGGTTCAGGCCGATCATCGCCGAGTCCGTGGGCAGCGAGCCGGGGCCGACGCCCAGCATCGTCCGGCCTCGGGTCAGGTGGTCGAGCATGACCATGCGGTCGGCCACCCACAACGGGTTGTGGTAGGCGATCGAGGTCACGCCCGTGCCGAGCTTGATGTGCCGGGTGCGCTCGGCCGCGGCCGCGATGAAGATCTCCGGCGACGCGATGATCTCGCTGCCCGCGGAGTGGTGCTCGCCGATCCAGGCCTCGTCGTAGCCGAGCCGGTCCAGGTGCGTGACGAAGTCGAGGTCGCGCTGCAGGGCGAGCGTCGGGTTCTGCCCGGGCACGTGGAAGGGGGCGAGGAAGGTGCCGAACCGCAGTCGGGTCACGGGGTGCTCCTGATCGTCGTCGATCCTCACTGCTCGCACCGCGCGGAAGGGCGCGGGGAGGGGCACCGTCATCGTGGGGTGCGTCGTCCGTCACGCCGTGTCCGAAAACGGGACACCCCTGGGTCACCCGAGCAGCGGCAGGCCCTTGACCAGCTTCGCGACCCGGTTCCGCGGCCCGACCACGCTCACCGCGGAGTACTCGATCCCCTCCGGCGGGCTGGTGCCGAGGGCCTCCAGGTACTCGTCGTACACCCGGGTCCGCTGCGCGGCGGCCGGCATGTCGGCCACGAACACGTCGTCCGAACCCCCGGCGCGCTCGCGCAGCCGGCGGAGGTCCTCGGCCGAGCCCCGCAGCACGGAGCACCCCGCCCACGGCAGGCCCGGGTGCACGGCGCCGCCGGCGTCCTTCCCGTCCGGCCCGGCGAGCCCGCCGACCTCGCGCGCGGTCGCGGCGGCCACGCAGATCGCGGCGTTGGTCGCCGGGCCGGGGCCGATCCCGTCGTTCACCACCACGACCCACTTGAGCCGGGCGGAGCGGGTCGGCTCGCCGGTGGCGATCTCCTCGGGCGCGAATCCCACGGACACGGGTACTCCTCGTCGTCGGTACGGCTGATCGCGCCGGACGGTACGTGTGTCGACGACCGATGACCAGCAGCTCCGTACGAAGTACGGCTACTCTGCCTCCGTGGCGGACCTCGACGCGCTCGATACGGCGATCCTGCGGGAACTGCAGCGCGATGCACGGCGGACCAACCGGGACGTGGCGGCCGCGGTGGGCGTCTCCCCCACCACCGCGCTGGACCGCACTCGGGCGCTGCGCCGGCGCGGCGTGATCCGCGGCGCGCGGCTCGACATCGACCTCGCGGCGGTGGGCCGGCCGGTGCAGGCGTTGATCGCGGTGCGTGTCCGCCCGCCCTCCCGGCGCACCATCGAGGGGTTCCGCAACTGGGTCACGCGACTGCCCGAGATCCTCGGCGTGTTCGTGACGACGGGGACCGAGGACTTCCTCCTGCACGTCGCCGTCCCGGACAACCAGGCCCTGTACTCCCTGGTCATCGACAAGCTCACCGAGCGCGCGGAGATCGCGGACGTGCGCACCTCGGTCGTCTACGAGCACATCGTGGGCGACGTCATAGCGTGACCGACACGATGGACACCCGTTCCAGACGGGTGTCTTGATCATCGATTAAGGTCGCCGCCCATGGGACATCGCGAGGACCTGCTGGACGGCGCCGCCGACTGCCTGTACGAGAAGGGCTTCGGCCGGACGACCGCGCGGGACGTCGTCGCCGTCTCCGGCACCAACCTCGCCTCGATCGGCTACCACTTCGGCTCGAAGGAGGCCCTGCTCACGGAGGCCGCGGTGCGCGGCGCCGCGGAGTGGGCGCAGGCCCTCGACCGGGCGCTCGCCGAGGTCGACCCGGCCGCCTCGCCGGAGGACCGGGTGGCACAGACCTGGACCGCGGTGGCGGACCTGTTCACCCGGGAACGACGGCTGTGGGTCACCTACGTGGAGTCCCTCGCCGAGTCCGCGCGCTCGCCCCGGCTGCACGACGCGCTGGTGGGCGCGCAGCGCCAGACCCGCGAGGAGCTGGCCTCGATGTTCCACGCGCTGCCGGACGACCCTGCCGAGGCCGACCACCGCACCCGCGTGCTCGGCGGCTTCTACCAGGCCCTGCTCACCGGGCTCATGGTGCAGTGGGTCGTCGACCCGGAGGACGCCCCGTCGGGTGCGGACGTGGCCGAGGCCATCGGGATGCTCGTCGGGTCGCCGGAGCTCGCGGCCCGCTGATCGCGCTCAGCGGTCGGAGGACGGCCGCCCGATCCCGAACGCGTACAGCACCCCGAGCGCGGCCAGCGGCGGCAGCCCCGTCCACAGGAACCACGGGTAGAGCAGCTCGCCCGTGGTGATCGAGACGATCCCCCAGGCCACGAGGTTCACCACCGCGATGGTGGTGAAGATGATCGTGAGCACGCGCATCGCCGTGCCGCCGCCGGTGTCGGAGTAGACCCGCCTGCGGGAGGACGTGTCGGGGAGCCGCGCCGGGGCCGGGGGCAGGTCCCGGACCAGCCGCTCGAGGTCCCCGCGGGTCCGCGCCTGGAAGACCTCCCGCGAGCGGGTGTCGTACTCGCCGAGGTCGAGCAGGCCCTCGCCCTGCGCCCACTGCAGGTACCGCGCGGCGCGGGCGCGGTCCGTGTCGGAGACGCGCATGTCCTCGGGGCGCACCGGCTCGGTCACGCCCTCCATGCTGCCCGCCCGGGCGGTGTGACGGATCAGGGATCGCCCGGATGCGCGCCGCCCACCATGCTGTGCGCATGACGGGCCCCAGCTCCCCGGACACCCGCCCCGCCTCCCCCGGAACGGCCGCCTTCGACCACCTCCCCCGGCACGACGCCGTCGCCGCCCTGCTCGCCGTCTGCTCCTCGCACGCGTGGGCCGAGGCGATGGCCGACGGCCGGCCCTACGACGAGCTCGACGCCCTCCTCGCCGCCGCGGACACCCAGCTCGAGCGGCTGGACGAGGCCGGCATCGCCGACGCCCTCGCCGGACACCCGCGCCTCGGCGAGCGGGCCATCCACTCCGCCACCTCCGCCCGCGAGCAGGCCGGGATGTCCGACGCGTCGGACGAGGTCCGGGCGGCGATGGCCGAGGGCAACGCCGAGTACGAGCGCCGGTTCGGGCAGGTCTACCTCGTGTGCGCCTCCGGCCGCGGCGCCGACGAGCTGCTGGCCGTGCTGCGCGACCGGCTCGGCAACACGGCGGAGGAGGAGGCCCGGCGCACCCGCACCGAGCTGGCCGCCATCAACCGCCTGCGGCTCACCGGGCTCATCGTGCAGGATCGATGAGGTGAGTACGGCGATCCCCGGCCACCCCGTCGCCCCCGTCCCGGAGCGGCTCTTCGACGACGACCGCGAGCAGCGCTGGCGCGCCCGCTTCACCGCGGTCCGCATGTCCCGTCCCGCCTGGGCGCTCGACGCGCCGGACCGCAGCGTGTACTCGTCGAACGCCAGCGGCACCACCCAGGTGCACACCTGGGACCGCGCCACGGACCTGCACCGGCAGGTCACCGACCGGCCCGCCGGCACCCACTTCGCCACGCTCCCGCCGGACGGCGAGCAGGTCTGGTGGTTCGCCGACACGGACGGGGACGAGTTCGGCCATTGGGTCGCCGAGCCCTTCGCCGGCCTGCCCGCGGGCGCCGAGCCGGCCAACCCCCTGCCCGGCGTCGAGGACGGTTATCCCGCGGGCCTCGACGTCGGCCGCGCGCTGGTCGCCGTGGGCACCTCGACGGACGACGGCACCACGATCTGGCTGCACCGCCGCGGCGCCGACGGGCCCGCCACCCGCGTCTACCACCACGCGGAGGACGCCGGCGTCGGCGGGCTGTCCGAGGACGAGACCCTGCTCGCGATCAGCCACTCCGAGCACGGCGACTCCCGGCACCCCGCGCTGCGCGTCATGACCGTCGACGGCGACCTCGTGGCCGAGAAGTCCGACGGCCCGGGCAAGGGCCTGAGCCCGATCGCCTTCGCGCCCGTCCGCGGCGACCAGCGGCTGCTGGTCGGCCACGAGCGCCGTGGCCGCGAGGAGCTGCTGATCTGGGACGTCGCCACGGGCACCGAGACCGAGCTCCACCTGGGCCTGCCGGGCGAGATCGACGCGGACTTCTACCCGGACGCCTCGGCCCTGCTCGTCTGGCACACCCACGCCGCGCGTACCCGGCTGCACCGCTACGACCTGACCACCGGCGAGCTCACCGAGCTGGCCACCGCGCCGGGGTGCATCGGTTCGGCCGACGTCCGCCCGGACGGCACGGTGGAGTACTCCAGCTCGTCGGCGGCCACACCGTCGGCGGTGCGGGCGCTGCACCCGGACGGCACCGACCGGCGCCTGCTGACCCCGCCCGGCGAGCCCGCGCCCGAGTCCGTCCCGGTCGAGGACCTGTGGGTCGACGGGCCGGGCGGGAAGGTCCACGCGCTGGTCGCCCGTCCGTCCGCCGACGGTCCCTTCCCCGCGGTGTTCGCCCTCCACGGCGGCCCGCACGCCGCGGACGAGGACCGGTTCTCCGCCGGCCGCGCCGCCTGGGTCGACGCCGGGTTCGCCGTGGTCGAGGTCAACTACCGCGGCTCGACGGGCTACGGCTCGGTCTGGCGGGACGCGATCGAGGGCCGGCCGGGCCTGACCGAGCTGGAGGACGTCGCCGCGGTGCACGACGCCGTCGTCGCCGCCGGGTTCGTCGACCCGGCGCGCACGGTCGTCGAGGGCTGGTCGTGGGGCGGCTACCTGGCGCTGCTCGCGGCGGGCACCCAGCCCGAGCGGTGGGCCGGGGCGATCGGCGGGGTGCCGGTCGCGGACTACCTCGCCGCCTACGCCGACGAGATGGAGCAGCTGCGCGCCTTCGACCGGGCGCTGTTCGGGGGCTCCCCCGAGGAGGTGCCCGAGCGCTACCGGCTCGCGTCGCCGCTGACCTACGTCGGCGAGGTGCGCGCCCCGGTGCTGGTGCTGGCCGGGGAGAACGACCCGCGCTGCCCGATCCGGCAGATCGACAACTACCTGGATGCGCTGCGAGAGCGCGCCGACCTGCCCTACGAGGTCGCGCGGTTCGACGCCGGCCACGGCTCGCTCGTCGTCGCCGAGACGCTGCGGCACGTGGCCACGGAGATCGACTTCGCCCGCCGCGCCCTGGAGAGGATCACAGTCGCGCGCACGTAGGCGTCATGCCGGTGTAGCGATCCCGTAACGCGCCGCCGCCACGATGGGGCCGAATCTGCAAGGAGGCGGTCACGGTGGCGCTGTGGCGCGTGCACGTGGAGCTGGAGGACCGACCCGGCCGGCTCGGTGAGCTGGCGACCGCGGTCGGCCGTTCGGGGTGCAACATCCTCTCGCTGCACGTGGTGGGGGAACCGGCCGACGACGGGTCGGTCACGGACGAGCTGCTGGTCAAGGTCCCGGACGGGATCGAACCCGCGAGCATGGTCGCCACGGTGGAACAGGCCGGGATCCCGTGCACCCTGCTCGTCCGGGCGGACGCGACGGAGCTGGCCGACACCGCCACCACCGCGCTCGCCCTGGCCCGGATGGTCGCGGCCGACCCGGGCAGCGCGCCCCAGGCCGTCGCCACGCTGCTGCGCGCGCGGATCGTCGAGCCCGGCGCGCCCGCCCGCACCGGACACGTCCACACCCTGCGGGTCGGCACGTCGCAGGTGCACCTGGGCCGGTCGTGGCCCTTCACCGCCACCGAGCTGTCCCGGGCCGCCGCGCTGCTCGAGCTCGCGGGCCAGCTCTCGCTCACCGGGCCGCCCTCGCGGATGGTTGCGCAGCTGGACCCGATCCTGCTGCTGGTCGACGGTTCGGAGGTCCGGGTGCGCATCGCGACCCCGGCCGACCTTCCGCTGGTCGCGGCCCTGCACGCCCGGTGCTCGCCGGCCACGCGCAGCGCACGGTTCCTCTCCGCCTCCGCCCGGCTCGACCCCGACGAGCTGGACACCCTCGTCGGGGCGCCGCACACGATGTTCGGCCGCGGGGCGCAGCGCACGGTCCTCGCCCTCACCACGGACGGCGGCAGCGCGGTCGGCATGGTCAACGTCGAGCGCACGAGGGCGGCCGCGGCCTCGTTCGCCGTGGTCGTGGAGGACGCCTGGCAGGACCGCGGGCTGGGCACCGCGCTGGTCCGCCGCGCCGCCGAGGTGGCCGCGGAGCAGGGCAACGAGGAGCTGGAGGCCACCACGCACACGCAGAACATGCAGGTGGTGAAGCTGCTGCGCCGCGCAGGCCTGCGCCCCACCGCCGAGATCACCGGCGGGATGCTGCACGTCCGCGCCCCGCTGAGCCCGGTCGTCACCCGCGTCGGCTAGCCGTGAGTGGCAACTGCCCCTCTAGGGTCGGATGCCACTCACGACCCGGTCAGAGCAGGTCGAGGACCTTCTCCGGCGGACGGCCGACCACGGCCCGGTCCCCGACGACCACGATCGGGCGCTCGATCAGGATCGGGTGCGCGGCCAGGGCGTCGAGCAGGGTGTCCCGGTCGGCGTCGGCGAGCCCGAGCTCCCTGTAGAGCTTCTCCCCCGTCCGCACGATCGCGCGCGGGTCGTCCGTGCCGAGCTGCGCGAGCACGCGCTCGAGTCCGGCACGGTCGGGCGCGTCGTCGAGGTACCGCACGACAGCGGGGTCCACGCCGCGCTCGGTGAGCAGCGCGAGCGCGCCGCGGCTCTTCGAGCAGCGCGGGTTGTGCCAGATGGTCACGGCGTCCTGGGGCCCGGCGTCGGTCATGCGCCGAGCCTAGATTGGCCGGCATGACGCCTCCCACCACCGGCCTGCTGGTCTTCGACGGCCGCTGCGGGTTCTGCACCCGCACCGTCGGGTGGCTACGCCTGCTCGACCGGGACGCGCGGATCACCACGCTCCCGTACCAGCAGGCGGGCGCCCCCGAGAAGGTCGGCGCGACGACCACCGCCTGCGCCGACGAGGTCCACTTCGCCGCCGACGGGCGGACCGTCACCGGCGCCGCGGCCGTCAATGCGGCCCTCGCGGTCGCCCTCCGCACGGACCTGCCCGAACGCCTCTACTCCCGCACCGCGCCGGTGCAGGACCGCGTCTACGCGTGGATCGCCCGGCACCGCGGCCGGCTGCCGGGCACGACGCCCTGGTGCGAGCGCTACCCGGAGGTCTGCGGGACCTGACAGGGGTCGGCCCCCGCACCCGGGAGAGGGTGCGGGGCCGACCACCGTGGTGGGAACCGTGCGTGTGCCGCCACTGCACCACGCTCTCTGGACCGAGTCAAGTTTTCGACCCGGTCACCGGAGCGAGAGCCCGCGCGCGCACCTGAAGCCACGCTGAGTGAGCGCTCCGGGCGCCGCCCGTGCTCGGGCAGACTGGTGCGCGATGAGCGAGATCCCGTTCCCGCACCGCGCCGGCGGTGCGCGGTGAGCGCGCCCCCCGGGCCGTTCCCGCCGGCCGTCCCCACGGCCCGTCCGGGCTCCGGCCCGCCGCCCCCGCGCACCCCCGAGCCCGGGTACGGCGGCGGAGGCCGACGGCCGCGGCGCGGTCTCGGCGGGCGGGTCGTCGGCGCGGCCCTGCTCGCAGTGGCCGCGTCGGTGTTCACCGTGCCGGACCTGTGGTTCGGGCTCGACCGGTGGAGCCCGTTCACCCAGATCGTGGCCTTCCGCGCGATCCTGCTGGTGATCGTGACCGTCGTCGCGCTGGCGCTGGCGCTGGTCACGCTCGGGATGCGGCGCGCCTGGCCCTTTCCGCTGGCCATGCTCGCCGTCGTCGCGGTGACGGCGTCGACGATGGTGCCGCGGCTGTCCGCCGACCCGCTGCCGACAGGCGGCACCCCCGTGAAGGTGCTGTCCTTCAACGTCTACACCGGCGACGCCGACGTCCGCGCCCTCGCCGACCTCATCCACCGCGAGCGGCCGGACCTGATCGCCCTGCCCGAGGCCGGGGAGCGCTACCGGCAGAAGCTCGCGCCGCTCATCGAGGACCTCGGCTACCGCACGGACGCCTCGGTCGACCGGCGCTCGCAGGACGTCAACGGCGTGGTCGCGGCCGTGTCCCCGCGGTTCGGCGACGTGACCTTCGACGTCGGCAGGATCACGGAGGACTCGCCGTTCCCGTACGTGCAGGTGTCCGGCGGGAACATGGGCGACCTGACCTTCGTCGCCTTCCACTCGGTGGCCCCCACCGCGGGCTCGGTCGCCCAGTGGCGGCAGGACCTCGAGGGCGTGTCCCGCTGGTGCTCCGCGTCCTCGCCGGCGATCGTGGCCGGGGACTTCAACGCCACCCTCGACCACTCGGTGCTGCGGGCGGCCACCGCGGACTGCGGCGACGCGGCCGCGCAGCGCGGTTCGGCGCTCACCGCGACCTGGCCCGCGGCGTTCCCCCGCTGGCTGGGCACGGAGATCGACCACGTCTTCGCCAACCGCGGCGCGACCTCGGAGTCGTTCGAGGTCCTGGACCTGCCCGGCAGCGACCACCGGGCGATCCTCACGACGATGCGGCTGCCCTGACCCCGTCCGTCTCGTCGCCGACGAACACCTCGTCGAGCACGAACCGCTCGATGTCGAGCACGAAGCCGCGAACCCGCGTCTCCGGGTGCAGGAACGGGTCGTGCCGGAGCTGGGCGATCCCGCGCGCGACGCTGGTCGCCACGTCCTTGAACGCGAAGGTCCGCCACGACGGGCGCATCCCCGTCTCCTCCGCGAGCTCCTCGGTGAAGTCCTCGTCGGAGAAGGTGTTGAGGCCGCAGCCGCTGTGCTGGACGAGCAGCACGTCGCGGGTGTGCAGCTTGCGCTGGCTGATCGACAGCGAGCGGATCACGTCGTCGGTGACGACGCCGCCGGCGTTGCGGAGCACGTGCACCTCGCCGAGCTTCAGCCCGAACAGGGCGAACACGTCGATGCGGGAGTCCATGCACGTGACCACCGCGGTGTGCAGGGCGGGCGGGACCGCCAGGCCCTCCGCGTTCGCCTTGGCCAGGCGACCACCACCGGCCTCGTACCGCGTCAGCAGCTCGTCGTAGCTCACGGCGCTCATCATCTCGGACGGACCGGCACGGAGCAGGCCGGGACGCCCACATGGGGCACATCTCACTCCCGGATGCGCATCCCCGGATGCACGAACGGCACCTCCGCGCGGCGGGTCCGCACGGAAGTGCCGTCGGTGCCGGAGGCGGGCGGGGGTCAGACCTGGTCGGCGATGGTCTCCGCGATCTCGTAGGTGTTCAGCGCGGCGCCCTTGCGCAGGTTGTCGCCGCAGACGAACAGCTCGAGGGTGTTCGGGAAGTCCAGCGCCTGCCGGACCCGGCCGACGTGCGTCGGGTCCTGCCCGACGACGGCGGCGGGCGTCGGCCACACCCCGGCGGCCGGGTCGTCCTCGAGCACGATCGTGGGCTGCGCGGCCAGCACCTTGTGCGCCGCCTCGACCGTGACGTCCCGGGAGAAGGTGGCGTGCACCGCCAGCGCGTGCGTGGTGATCACCGGGACGCGCACGCAGGTCGCCGAGACGCGCAGGTCCGGGATGCCCAGGATCTTGCGGGACTCGTTGCGGACCTTGAGCTCCTCGGACGACCAGCCGTCGTCCTTGAGCGAGCCGGCCCACGGCACCACGTTGAGCGCGAGCGGGGCCGGGAACGGGGAGTCGTCACCCAGAGCGGCCACCGCCGCGGCGACGTCGCCGGACTTCGAGCCCAGGTCCTTGCCCGCCACCGCGGACAGCTCCGCCTGGAGGCGGTCGATGCCGGGCTGCCCGGCGCCCGACGCGGCCTGGTACGAGGCCACGACCAGCGCCTCGAGCCCGAACTCGCGGTGCAGCGCGCCCATCGCGGCCATCATCGACAGCGTGGTGCAGTTGGGGTTCGCGATGATCCCCTTGGGCCGGTTCGCGGCGGCCTCGGCGTTGACCTCGGGCACCACCAGCGGCACCTCGGGGTCCATCCGGAAGGCGCCGGAGTTGTCGACGGCCACGGCGCCGCGGGAGGCGGCGATCGGGGCCCACTCGGCGGAGATCTCGTCCGGCACGTCGAACAGGGCGATGTCGACGCCGTCGAACACCTCGGGTGCGAGGGCCTGCACGGTGACGTCCTCGCCGCGGACCCTCAGCACCTTGCCCGCGGAGCGTGCGGAGGCGATGAGCCGGATCTCGCCCCACGGCACCGACTCGCGGGCGTCGATGATCTCGATCATGGTGGAGCCGACGGCGCCCGTCGCCCCCACGATGGCCAGCACCGGTGCAGCGTTGTCGGCCATGTCAGCGCCCCGTCCCGGCCGCGACCACGGCCTCTTCCTCGGAGTCGAGCTCGAACGCGGCGTGCAGCGCGCGGACGGCGTCGTCGAGCTGGTCGGAGCGGCAGATCACCGAGATCCGGATCTCCGAGGTGTTCATGGTCTCGATGTTGATCCCGGCGTCGGAGAGCGCCTCGCAGAACGTGGCCGTGACGCCCGGGTGGTTGCGCATGCCGGCGCCGACCAGGGAGACCTTGCCGACCTCGTTGTCGTAGATCAGCTCGGCGTAGCCGATCTGCGCCTTGGCCTTCTCCAGCGCCGCGACGGCGTTGGGGCCCTCCGAGCGGGGCAGGGTGAAGGTGATGTCGGTCTTGCCGTCCGACTGGTTGGAGATGTTCTGCAGGACCATGTCGATGTTGATCTCGGCATCGGCCACGACGCGGAAGATCCGGGCGGCCATGCCGGGGGTGTCCGGCACGCCCGTCACGGTGATCTTGCCCTCGGACCGGTCGTGCGCGACCCCGGTGATGATGGGGTTCTCCAACGGAATCTCCTCGATCGAGCCGGCGACGAGCGTGCCGGACTTCTCGTTGTACGAGCTGCGGACGCGCAGCGGGACGTTGTAGCGGCGGGCGTACTCGACGGCCCGCAGGTGCAGCACCTTCGCGCCGCACGCGGCCAGCTCGAGCATCTCCTCGTAGGTCACGGTCTCGAGGTGCCGCGCCTTCGGGGCGATCCGGGGGTCGGCGGAGTAGATGCCGTCGACGTCCGTGTAGATCTCGCAGACGTCCGCCTCGAGCGCCGCGGCCAGCGCGACGGCGGTGGTGTCCGAGCCGCCGCGGCCGAGCGTGGTGATGTCCTTCGAGTCCTCGCTCATCCCCTGGAACCCGGCGACGAGCACGATGTGCCCCTCGGCCAGCGCGCTGCGCAGCCGGTGCGGGTTGACCTCGACGATCCGCGCGTCGCCGTGCTTCGAGGTGGTGAGCATGCCGGCCTGCGAGCCGGTGAACGAGCGGGCCTCGGCGCCCAGCGAGTGGATCGCCATCGCGACGAGGGCGTTGGAGATGCGCTCGCCCGCGGTGAGCAGCATGTCCATCTCGCGCGGCGGCGGGGCTCCGGTGGAGACCTGCTCGGCGAGGTCCGTCAGCTCGTCCGTCGTGTCGCCCATGGCGGACACGACGACGACGACGTCGTGACCCTCCTTGCGGGTGCGGACGATGCGTTCGGCGACCTTCTTGATCCGCTCCGCGCTCTCGACCGACGATCCGCCGTACTTCTGCACGACGAGGGCCACTCCGACCTCCTGTCCGGCGCCGGTCCGGCGCCCTGGTCCTCCGCCTCGGGGGCGTGTTCGCACCGCTCTCCGGGCGCTGGTCGGGAGCCGAGGATACCGGCTGCGACGTGCAGGGTTAACCTGTTTGACCGATGCCACAGAGGCCCACGCCACGTTTGGGCGCCCGAGCCCGGGGGCATCGCGCGGGAAGCACCTGTCGGACGCTGCACGGCCACCGCCGGGACCGGCGCGCGAAACCACTCCGTCGGGTGCCGGCCCGCGGGGGCCGGGACGCCCGGGCACCCGGCAGGAGATCATGGACCGATGAGCGCGGCGAGCGGCGACGGGGGCGCGGAGGTGGTCCGGGACGAGGTGACGGGGGCCGCCGAGCGCCCGACCGAGCCGCTCGCCGCGGTCCGGTCCCGCGGGCGCGCCGTCCCCTGGGCCGCGATCGGGCGGGCGCTGCTCCCGGCCGCTCTGTTCCTCGGCGTCCGCTCCGTCGGGATCGTGGTGCTCGCCATGGTCGCGACCCGGCAGGGCACCCGGCTCGGCGACGAGCTCGGCTCCTGGGACGGCCAGTGGTTCCTCGGCCTGGCCCAGGGCGGCTACGGCGGCGTCCCGATCGGGCTGAGCGACGCCTACGGCAACCGCAGCGGCGAGACCCCGCTGGCGTTCTTCCCCGGCTATCCCGCCACGGTCGCCGTCGTCCGGTTCCTCACGGGCCTGCCGCTGCTGCCCGCGGCGCTCGTGGCGACCGTGCTGGCCGGGATCGTGGCGGCCTACGGCCTCGCGACGCTGGGCGAGCTGGTCCCCGGCGGGTCCCGGCGCGTCGGGCTGGTGTTGGTGGTGCTGTTCGCGAGCACGCCGATGGCGGTCGTGTTCTCGATGGCCTACTCCGAGGCCCTGTTCTGCGCGGCCGCCGCCTGGTCGCTGGTGTTCCTGCTGCGCGGGCAGTGGATCGGGGCGGGCCTCACCGCGGCCGCCGCCGGGCTGGTGCGGCCGACCGCGGCGGCGCTGGTCGCGGCCGTGGGGCTGGCCGCGGTCGTCGCCGTCGTCGGGCGGCGGGACGGGTGGCGGCCCTGGCTGGCCGGCCCGCTCGCCGCCGCCGGGCTGCTCGCCTACCTCGGCTACGTCGCGACCCGCACCGGCTCGCTCACCGGGTGGTTCGCGCTGCAGCAGCGCGGCTGGGACTCGCGGTTCGACGGCGGCAGGGCCACGGCGTCGTTCGCCACGACCGCGCTGGCCGACGGCCGGTCGGTCATGGAGGTCGCGACCGTCGGCATCCTGCTCGGGGCGATCGCGCTGCTGGCGGTGTCCGTGGTGCAGGCCGTGCGCGGTTGGATGCCGTGGCCGCTCGTCGCCTACTCGGCGGTGGTGCTGGTCATGGACGTGGGCAGCAACGGGCTCATGGGGTCCAAGGCGCGGCTGCTGGTGCCGGCGTTCACGCTGCTGCTGCCGGTCGCCGTGGGGCTGGCCAAGCGCAGGCCGGGCACACGGGTGTCCGTGCTGGTGGCAGCGGTGCTCGTCTCGGCCTGGTTCGGGGCGTACGCGCTGGCCGACTGGCCGTACGCGATCTGAGCCCGGTCCGGCCGGCGCTCAGCCGATCCGGCGGATCAGCCGGGTGACGACGGCGGTGATGATGCCCCAGATGATCGCCGCGGTGCCGTAGTTCAGGGTCACGGCGAGCTTCGGCTCCGCGGGCAGGAACAGGTTCCCGAGCCCGAGGTTGAAGTACTCCGCCAGGTCGCTGATGAAGATCGTGAAGCCGTTGGCCGGGTTCGCGTCGAGCAGGGTCAGCACGATGTGGATCACCAGGACCGCCACGATCAGCATCCCGACGATCCGGACGAGGGAGGCCAGCAGGCCTGCCCCGCGACGCACGGTCGTTCCCACCGCCATTGTGTTCCCTCCACGGCACGAGTTGCGCGCATCTTCTCAGACCGTGGGCCGTTCGGCGGGGTCGGCGCGCTCCCCCTATCGGGTGGCCCGGCCTCACGAAGTGTGGTCGGCGTCATCGCGACGGGGGTCGGGGTTGCCGACGCCCCGGGGCAGGGGGTTACAGTCGACTCCATGGCGCGCCTGCTCCTTCGCCGCCGCGGCGGGGTCTGACCGACCGGCCCCTCGTCGCGGGTTCTGGCGTGCCGCCGGTCGATACCTCCCGGTAGCACCCCCAGAAGGAGCACGATCCCCGTGTCCATGTCGCCCGACGCCTACACCGCCTCCTCGGCCAGCAGGATCCGCACGCCTTCCGTACCGGCGCCCGCGGACCAGCCCGTGTGGAACCCCCAGAAGGGCTCCCATATGCCGATCGGGCGGTACAAGCCGTTCCACGAGCTGGTGGAGCCGGTCTCGCTGCCCGATCGCACCTGGCCCGCCACGCGGATCACGAAGGCCCCGCTGTGGTGCGCCGTCGACCTGCGCGACGGCAACCAGGCCCTGATCGACCCGATGAGCCCCGCGCGCAAGCGCCGCATGTTCGACCTGCTGGTCCGCATGGGCTACAAGGAGATCGAGGTCGGCTTCCCGGCAGCCAGCCAGACGGACTTCGACTTCGTCCGCGAGATCATCGAGCAGGACGCGATCCCGGAGGACGTCCGGATCCAGGTCCTCACCCAGGCTCGCCCCGAGCTGATCGAACGCACCTTCCAGGCCTGCGAGGGCGCGCCGCGCGCCGTCGTGCACCTGTACAACTCCACCTCGGTGCTGCAGCGCCGCGTGGTGTTCCGCTCCGATCGCGCCGGCATCACCAAGATCGCCACGGACGGCGCGGAGCTGGTCCAGCAGTTCGGCGAGAAGTACCCGGACACGGACTGGCGCTTCCAGTACTCGCCGGAGTCCTACACGGGCACCGAGCTGGAGTACGCCGTCGAGGTCTGCAACGCCGTCAGCGAGATCTGGCGGCCCACGCCGGACAACCCGATGATCGTCAACCTGCCGGCGACCGTCGAGATGGCCACGCCGAACGTCTACGCGGACAGCATCGAGTGGATGCACCGCAACCTGGTCCGCCGCGACGGGATCATCCTCTCCCTGCACCCGCACAACGACCGGGGCACCGGCGTCGCGGCCGCCGAGCTGGGCTACCAGGCCGGCGCCGACCGCATCGAGGGCTGCCTGTTCGGCAACGGCGAGCGCACCGGCAACGTCGACCTGGTCACCCTGGGCATGAACCTCTTCACCCAGGGCATCGACCCGCAGATCGACTTCTCGGACATCGACGAGATCCGCCGGACCGTCGAGTACTGCAACCAGCTGCCCGTGCACGAGCGGCACCCGTGGGGCGGTGACCTGGTCTACACCGCCTTCTCCGGCAGCCACCAGGACGCGATCAACAAGGGCTTCGACGCCATGAAGGCCGAGGCCGCCGAGGCCGGGCACCCGGTCGACGAGCACCCGTGGGAGGTGCCGTACCTGCCGGTCGACCCGAAGGACATCGGCCGCACCTACGAGGCCGTCATCCGGGTGAACTCGCAGTCCGGCAAGGGCGGCGTCGCCTACATCATGAAGACCGAGCACCAGCTGGACATGCCGCGCCGGCTGCAGATGGAGTTCTCGAAGGTCGTCCAGGAGGTCACCGACTCCGAGGGCGGCGAGGTCTCGCCCAAGGAGATGCGGGACGTCTTCGAGACCGAGTACCTGACCCGCGAGACCCCGCTCAAGCTGATCCGGCACCGCCTGACCAGCGACGGCGAGGGCCGGGACGAGATCGTCGCGACCGTGCGGGTCGAGAGCGAGCTGCACGAGATCGCCGGCAGCGGCAACGGCCCGCTCGCGGCCTTCGTCGACGCGCTGGCCGGCATCGGGTTCGACGTCCGGGTCCTCGACTACCACGAGCACGCGATGGGCGGCGGCGACGACGCCCGCGCGGCCGCCTACGTCGAGTGCGCCATCGAGGACACCGTCCTCTGGGGCGTCGGGATCGACTCGTCGATCGTGGCCGCCTCCTTCAAGGCGCTGGTCTCGGCGATCAACCGCGCCCTCCGCTGACCCCGTGAGTGCGAACTGCTGCTAGAGCGGCAGTTCGCACTCACGACCCGGGCTGACCTGCGGCGATCCGGTTGCCGTGACCTCCGGCACCGGGTCTTCCCGACGCGTGTCGAACGTGCCCACCGCCCTGCCGCGTGACCCCGCGGCGAGACGGTGCCGACGGCGGCGTGGGTGGCGACGATCTCGCCGCCCACACCGCGGCCCGAGGGACCGGGGCACCACCCCGCCCGTCCCGGGCCTCCGTCCTCCCGCACCCCGAGCCCGACCACCCGGCCTGACCAAGCCCGGACCGGTCGTGAGTGGCGATGGTCGCCATGGCGACCATC
>NZ_JBEZDN010000090.1:0-32152 GCF_040648315.1 Pseudonocardia sp. NPDC049154 | reverse complement strand
GACCGGCGGGCCGAGGTGCGGGCGGAGCCCGACCGCGCCGACGCGGCCCCCGGCTCCCGGTCCCGGGCGGAGCCGCTGCCGGAGGCCCGGCGCCCGCGGGTGACGGACTCGCCGTCGCGATCCCAGCCGTCGCGCCCTGAGTCGTCGCGCCCCGAGCCGTCACGCCCCGAGCCCGAGCCGGTCGAGCGGGAGCGGCCGGTCGCGCCGCCGGAGCCGCGGTCACGGGCCGAGGCGCCGGAGGAACCGCTCCGCCCGGAGCCCGCCCCGCCCGCCGCGGAGCCCCCGTCCCGGGACGACCGGGCGGAGGACCCCGCCGCGGAGCCCGTGCGGCGTTCGGTGCCGGAGCGCGGCTCCGGCGCGGCGTCCGACCGCCCCGCCGAGCCGGTCGCGCGGGCCCGCGGGGGACGGTCGGGGCCGCCGCCGGACAGGGCGCCGCCCTCGCCGAACAGCGCGGAGGCGCCGGCGCGGCGCTCGCGCCGCGGCCCGCCCGAGGAGGAGCGGCCACCGGACGTCGGGTCCACTCCACCTCCTCGCCTCGCGCCGGACGCCGGGTCCGGACCCTCGCGGCCGCCACCCGGCCGCCCCTAGAGGGTGCAGCATGCGGAGGCATGATCGCGGCGCGTCGCCCGGCGTGTCGGCGGCTCGAGATCACCGTTGGGCGATCGTCCACCCCGGAGGGTGACCGATCCGGACCTGCGCGTGATCATCTCGGTGACGGGCCGCCTCGTCCTGCCGGACCGCCGGGGGAGTGAGACCATTCACATCTCCACGTCGCGAGGGGCCCCCGCATGACCGCACAGCCCGACGGGGCGGCCCGGGCCGACGCCGTCCAGCGCATCCCCGTGCCTCCGCCGGAGGGGCCGCTGACGTCCGCGGGCCGGGCGCTGCTCGAGCAGCACCGGCCCTGGGAGGCGGTCGAGCCGCTGCGCCGCGCCGTCGCCTCGCGCGAACCGGGCTCGGCGGACCTGCTCGTGCGCGCCTACCTGGACAGCGGCAGCTGGACCGCGGCCATCGAGTTCCTCGCGCCGCTGGTGGAGCAGGGGCACCTGGAGTTCGCGGGGCGGCTCGGGGTCGCGCTCGCCGAGCTGGGCGACCACTCGCGGGCCGAACAGGTGCTGCGCCTCGCCGTGGCGCAGCGCGAGCTCCCCGCGGCCAACGACCTCGCCCTGCTGCTGCGCGCCGACGGCCGCTTCGCCGAGGCCGTCCGGGTCCTCACCGACGCCGCCGAGGCGGGCGACCCGCAGGCGCCGGACAACCTCGTCGCGCTGCACCTCGAGGCGGAGGACCTCGCCGCCGCCGTCGTGGCCGCGGAGCGGTACGCGGACGAGCGGCGGCCGGACACGCTCGTCGCACTGGCCGACGTGCGGGCCGTGCAGGGCCGGGACGCGGAGGCCGAGTCCCTCTACCGCCGCGCCGGCGAGCTCGGCGCCGTCCGCGCCCACACCGCCTACGCCGCCTTCCTCGTCGCCCGCGGCGACGTCGACGGGGCCGACCGCGAGTACCGCGAGGCCGAGCGGCACAACGAGCCGGGCTGGGCCTGGACCATCGGCCGCTTCCTGCTCGACACCGGGCGGCCCGAGGCGGCGCGCTGGTACCTGGAGATGGCGGTGACCTGGGGCGACCGGGCCGCCGCCGAGGCCCTGGCCGAGCTCGACGGCGAGGACCCGGCGGACGACTGAGTGCGCGGCCCCCGATCGGGTCGGCCCCGGTCCCCGCACCGACCCGGCCCGCGGGGCCCGTTAGGGTGAGCCGCCATGGAGTCGGCGGTCCGCACGTACGGGGACGAGCTCGCGGTCGTGACCGTCACGTACTCACCGGGCGACACGCTCGAGGTCTTCCTCGACTCGCTCAAGGCGGCGACCGCGCGTCCGGCCCGGGTCGTGCTGGCGGACAACGGGTCCGTCGACGGCGCGCCCGAGCGGGCGGCGGAGCGCGACGGCGTGGAGCTGCTCCGGATCGGCGAGAACGTCGGCTACGGCACGGCCGCCAACCGGGCCGTCGCCGGGCTGGGTCCCGAGGTGGGCTGGGTCGTCGTCGCCAACCCGGACCTCGTCTGGGGCGACGGCGCCATCGACACGCTGCTCGAGGCGGCCGGCCGCTGGCCGCGCGCCGGCGCGCTCGGCCCGCTGATCCGCGAGCCCGACGGCACGGTCTACCCCTCGGCCCGGCTGCTGCCCTCGCTGGGCCACGGCGCCGGGCACGCGGTGCTCGGCCGGGTCTGGCCCGGCAACCCGTGGACGCAGACCTACCGGCAGGCCGCCGCGGCGATCGGCGAGCGCACCGCGGGCTGGCTGTCCGGCTCCTGCATCCTGGTGCGCCGCAGCGCCTTCGACTCCGTCGACGGGTTCGACCCGCGCTACTTCATGTACTTCGAGGACGTCGACCTCGGCGATCGTCTCGGCCGCGCCGGCTGGCTCAACGTCTACGTCCCGACCGCCGAGGTCGTGCACACCGGCGGGGTCTCCACCTCGAAGCCCGAGGTGTCGGCCCGGATGCTCGCCGAGCACCACCGCAGCGCCTACCGCTACCTCGCCGACCGGCACCCGGGCGTCCGCCACGCACCGCTGCGGGCGGCCGTGCGGGCCGGGCTGGCGGTGCGCGCGCGGGCAACGCGGGGGCGCGGGTCAACGTCACACCAGTGAGACCGGAGTTCCGGACCGGGGGGACCGGCCGGCTGACGAGAGGACCGTTCGTGCTGGACGACGTCGAGGCCGTCGTGCTCGTGGGGGGCAAGGGCACGCGCCTGCGCCCCCTCACCCTGTCGGCCCCGAAGCCGATGCTGCCCACGGCGGGCGTGCCGTTCCTCGCCCACCTGCTCTCCCGGATCCGCGCCGCCGGCGTGCGGCGCGTGGTGCTCGGCACCTCGTACCTCGCGGAGACGTTCGAGGAGCACTTCGGCAACGGGGAGTCGCTCGACCTCGAGCTCACCTACGTGGTGGAGGACCAGCCGCTGGGCACCGGCGGCGGGATCGCCAACGTGGCCAAGCACCTGACGACCGAGACCGTCATGGTCTTCAACGGCGACGTGCTGTGCGGCACCGACCTCACCGCCGTCGTCGACACCCACCGGCGCACGGACGCGGACGTCACCCTGCACCTGGTCCGCGTGCAGGACCCGCGCGCGTACGGCTGCGTCCCCACCGACGCGGCCGGCCGCGTGCAGGCGTTCCTGGAGAAGACCGAGGACCCGCCGACGGACCAGATCAACGCCGGCTGCTACGTCTTCCGCCGCTCGGTGATCGAGGACATCCCGCAGGGCCGGGTCGTGTCGGTGGAGCGCGAGACCTTCCCCGGGCTGCTCGAAGCGGGCGCGCGGGTCAGCGGGCACGTCGACAACGCCTACTGGCGCGACATGGGTACCCCCGCCGACCTGGTGCACGGCTCGGCCGACCTGGTCCGCGGCGTGGCGCCCTCGGCGGCGCTGCCCGGCCCCGCCGGCGAGTCGATCGTGCTGCCCGGTGCCACCGTGGCGAAGGACGCCTTCGTGTTCGGCGGCACCGCCGTCGGGCGGGACGCGGTGATCGGCGCGGGGGCGAAGGTCGAGGGCTGCATGGTGTTCGACGGCGCGGTGATCGAGCCGCACGCGGTCGTCGAGAGCTCCGTCGTGGGCGCCGGCGCCCGGATCGAGGCGGGCGCGCACGTCCGGGACGCGGTGATCGGCGACCGGGCGGTCATCGGGGCGCACTGCGAGCTCAAGGGCGGCGTGCGGGTGTGGCCGGAGGTCCAGCTGCCGCCGCACGGGGTCCGGTTCTCCGCCGACGTCTGACCCGTGAGCGCCTACTGCTGCGAGAGCGGCAGTAGGCACTCACGACCGCGTTCGGGCTGCGGTTACCGTGGTCGCGTGATCGAGCGCGAGTGGCGGCCGGACTTCCGGCTCGACCTCGCCGGGGTGCTCGCCCCGCTGCGTCGCGGGCGGGGTGACCCGTCGTGGCGCTCGGTCGGCGAGGGCTCCGCGATCTGGCGCGTCTCCACCACGCCCGACGGGCCCGCGACGGTCCGGCTGTCCCGGCGCGGCGACGGCACGGTCGTCGCCGCCGGGTGGGGACCCGGCGCGCGGTGGGAGCTCGACGGCCTGCCCGCCCTGCTCGGCGCGCACGACGAACCCGAGTCCTTCGTCGCCCACCACCCGCTGATCGCCGACGCCGCCCGCCGGCTGCCCGGCATCCGGCTCGGCTCCACCCGCCGGGTGTGGGACCAGCTCGTGCCCGCGATCCTCGAGCAGAAGGTGACCGGCATCGAGGCGCGGCGTTCCTGGCGCGAGCTCTGCTGGCGGTTCTCCGACCCCGCGCCCGGCCCGGCCGGGGCCCTCCCGCGGGGCATGCGCGTCCCGCCGACGCCCGCGCAGATCCGCTCCATCCCGGACTGGGAGTGGCACAAGGCCGGAGTGGACTCGGCCCGGCGGCGGGCGATCCTCGCGGCCGCCGCCGTCGCGCACCGGCTGGAGAAGGCGGTGGAGCTGGGCGGCGAGCAGGGCCGGATCCTGTTGCGCCGCATCCCCGGCATCGGGGTGTGGACCGCCGCCGAGGTGGCCCAGCGCGCGTGGGGCGACCCCGACGCCGTCAGCTTCGGGGACTTCCACATCCCCACCGTGGTCGGCTGGGCGCTGGTCGGCCGCCCGCTCGACGACGTCGGGATGCTCGAGGTCCTGGCCCCGTACGCGCCGCAGCGGCACCGGGCCGTGCGGTACGTCGAGATCTCCGGGTTCCGCCGGCCGCGCTTCGGGCCGCGCTTCAGCCCGCGGGACTTCCGCGAGATGTGATCGTCGGCCTGCAGATCGTCGAGGGGGTCGAGGGGTACGTTCGGTCCGTGGCCCTTCTCGACTCCCCGATCGCCGCGCTCGACGGCGATGCGCTCCCCGACCTCGGCGGCAAGGCCGTCCTCGTCGTCAACGTCGCCTCGAAGTGCGGGCTCACCCCGCAGTACGAGGGCCTGGAGCGGCTGCAGGAGCGCTTCGCCGGCCGCGGGTTCACCGTGCTCGGCGTGCCGTGCAACCAGTTCGCCGGGCAGGAGCCGGGCACGGCTGAGGAGATCGCCACCTTCTGCTCCACGACCTACGGCGTCTCCTTCCCGCTCACGGAGAAGGTCGAGGTCAACGGGCCGGGCCGGCACCCGCTCTACGCCGCGCTGACCGCCACCGCCGACGGAGCGGGCGAGGCCGGGGACGTCCAGTGGAACTTCGAGAAGTTCCTCGTCGCCCCGGACGGGACGGTGCGGGCCCGGTTCCGGCCGCGCACCGAGCCGGAGTCCGACGAGGTCGTGGCGGCGGTCACCGAGGTCCTCCCGGGCTGAGCGGAGCAGCATCGGCGCTGAGCGGAGCGTGCGGAGCGAGCCTCTGCGCTGAGCGGAGCGTGCGGAGCGAGCCTCTGCGCTGAGCGGAGCGATCCTCTGCGCTGAGCGGAGCGATCCTCTGCGCCGAGTGTCGGGGGTCCGTCGTAGCCTGGCGCCGTGAAGGTCACCGTCCTGGTCGGAGGCGTCGGCGGCGCCCGGTTCCTGCTCGGCGTGAAGGCGGCCCTCGGGCTGCCCGCCGTCGGGCCCGGCGAGGGCCCGCACGAGGTCACCGCCGTGGTCAACGTGGGCGACGACGTGTGGATGCACGGCCTGCGGATCTGCCCCGACCTCGACACCTGCATGTACACCCTGGGCGGCGGGATCGACTCGGAACGCGGCTGGGGCCGGGCCGGGGAGACCTGGGCGGTGCGGGACGAGCTGGCCGCTTACGAGGCCGACCCCACCTGGTTCGGGCTCGGCGACCGGGACGTCGCGACCCACCTGGTCCGCACCCGGATGCTCCGCGCGGGCTACCCGCTCTCGCAGGTCACCGAGGCGCTGTGCCACCGGTGGAAGCCGGGCGTGCGGCTGCTGCCCGCCACGGACGACCGGGTGGAGACGCACGTGGTGATCGACAACCCGGAGCCCGCCGAGGACGCGCCGCCGCAGGTCGCGGTGCACTTCCAGGAGTGGTGGGCGCGCCACCAGGCCAAGTTCCCGGCCCACCGCTTCGCGTCGGTCGGCGCGGACGAGGCGAAGGTCCTGCCCGCCGCGGCCCGGGCGATCGCCGATGCGGACGTGGTGCTGGTCGCGCCGTCGAACCCGGTGGTCAGCATCGGCACCATGATCCAGGTCCCGGGGATGCCGCAGGCGCTGGTCGGCACGAAGGCGAAGATCGTCGGGCTGTCGCCGATCGTGGGCGGGCGACCGCTGCGCGGGATGGCCGACGCGTGCCTCTCGGCGATCGGGGTCGACACCACCGCCGAGGCCGTCGGCCGGCACTACGGCGGGCGGGCGAAGGGCGGGCTGCTCGACGGCTGGCTGGTCCACTCGGGAGACTCCGCCGAGATCGAGGGCGCCGAGACCCGGGCCGTCCCCCTGCTGATGACGGACGTGGAGGCCACGGCGGACATGGCACGTGCGGCGTTCGAGCTGGCCGGGGTCGCCCCGTGAGCGCTCTGCCGGCCCCGTCGCCGGTTCCCGACCACGGCGCCGCATCGGGCCTGCGGATCCTGCCGGTCCCCGGGCTGCCGGAGTTCCGCCCGGGGGACGACGTGACCGCCGCGGTCGCCGAGGCCGCCCCGTGGCTGGAGTCCGGCGACGTCGTGGTGGTCACCAGCAAGATCTTCTCCAAGGCCGAGGGCCGGCTCGTCCCGGCGCCCACCGATCCCGAGGAGCGGGACGAGCTGCGCCGCCGGCTCGTCGAGGGCGAGACCGAGCGGGTCCTGGCCCGGCGCGGGAAGACCCTGATCGTCGCGTCCAAGCTCGGGATCGTGCAGGCCGCGGCCGGCGTCGACGGGTCGAACGTGCGGCGGGACGAGCTGGCGCTGCTGCCCGTCGACCCCGACGCGAGCGCCGCCCGGCTGCGCGAGGGCCTGCGCGAGCGGCTCGGTGCCGACGTGGCCGTGGTCGTCACCGACACGATGGGCCGGTCCTGGCGGGTCGGGCAGACGGACGTCGCCATCGGGTCCGCCGGGCTCACCGTGCTGCACCGCTACGGCGGCGCGGTCGACGCGGAGGGCAACGAGCTGCTGGTCACCGAGGTCGCCCTGGCGGACGAGGTGGCCGGCGCCGCCGACCTGGTCAAGGGCAAGCTCGGCGGGACGCCGATCGCGGTGGTGCGCGGGCTCGGCGTCCGCGAGGACGGCTCGACGGCGCGGGACCTGGTCCGGCCGATCGACGAGGACCTGTTCTGGTTGGGCACCGAGGAGGCGCTCGCACAGGGCAGGCGCGAGGCCGTGCTGCTGCGCCGCAGCGTCCGGGACTTCGCGCCCGCGGAGGTGCCGGCGGAGTCCGTGCGCCGGGCCGTCGGCGTCGCGCTGACCGCGCCCGCGCCGCACCACAGCACGCCGTTCCGCTTCGTGTGGCTGCGCGACCCCGCCCGACGCACCGCCCTGCTCGACGCGTTGCGCGAGCGGTGGCGCGCCGACCTGGAGGCCGACGGGCGTCCGGCGGACGAGGTCGAGCGCCGGCTCGCGCGGGGCGACCTGCTGCGCCGGGCGCCCGAGCTGGTGCTGCCCTTCCGCACCGGCGATGGCGCGCACGCCTACCCGGACGAGGCGCGCCGCGCGGCCGAGCGGGACATGTTCACCGTGGCCGGCGGGGCCGCCGTGCAGTCGTTGCTGGTGGCGCTGGCCGCCGAGGGCCTGGCCTCCTGCTGGGTGGGCTCCACGATCTTCGCGCCCGAGGTGGTGCGGGCCGAGCTGGGGCTGGCCGAGGACTGGCAGCCGCTCGGCGCCGTCGCGCTCGGGGTCCCTCTCGAGGCCGCCCACCCGCGCCCGCCCGCCGACCCGGCCGCGGGGTTGCTCGAATGGTGAGCCCCGTTCCCGCGGGGGAGACCCCCGCATGGTGAGCCCGGCCGTCGCCGTCGAGGAGCTCCGCGCGTGGTCGCCGCCCGACGCCGGGCAGGCCGCGCTGCAGCAGGCGCTGATCGCCTTCTGCCTCGCCCGCCCGGACGACGCGTGTGCCCGCGAGTGCGCGGCCGGGCACCTCACGGCGTCGGCGCTGGTGGTCGACGCGCAGGGGGAGCAGACGCTGCTCACCCTGCACCCGCGCGTCGGCCGGTGGATCCAGCTCGGCGGGCACTGCGAGCAGGGGGACGCGTCGCTGCGGGCTGCGGCGCTGCGCGAGGCGACCGAGGAGTCCGGGATCGCCGGGCTGGAGATCGCCGAACACCCGCTGCACGTCGACGTCCACCCGGTGACCTGCTCGCTCGGCGTGCCGACCCGGCACCTCGACGTCCGCTACCTGGTGCGCGCGCCGGCCGGGGCCGTGCCCGCGATCAGCGACGAGTCGGTCGACCTGGCGTGGTGGCCGCTCGACGCGTTGCCGCCGGAGTCGGACACGGTGCCGGCGATGGTCGCGCTCGCCCGCGGCTGACGGCCGGATCAGCGCCAGAACAGCAGCAGGCTGTAGCCGGCGGCGGCGTACTGCGCGTCGCCGCCGATCAGGGCGAAGAGGAACTGCCCGACCCCGAACAGCACTCGCGCCACCCCGGGCACCCCGAGGACCAGCAGGAACAGCACGAGCGGGGCCCACGGGCGCACCTTGTGGCCGAGCTGCTGGGCCTGCGGCGACAGGTAGGGCTCGAGCACGCCGTACCCGTCGAGGCCGGGTACGGGCAGGATGTTGAGCACGAACGCGAGGATCTGGATCAGCGCGAGGCAGGACAGCCCGACCGCGAGCCCCTCGTTCATCGGGACGAAGATCACCGCCAGGCTCAGCAGGATCCCGAGGACCAGGTTGGTGGCCGGGCCGGCGAAGGACACGAACGAGCGGATCCCCCGCGAGCGCAGCGCCCACTGGTTGATCCAGACCGCGCCGCCGGGCAGCGGGATGCCGCCGAGCAGCAGGAACACCACGGGTAGCACGAAGGAGAGCCCGACGTTGGCGTACCGGCGGATGTCGAGGGTGAGGTAGCCGCGGTTCTCGATGCTGTGGTCTCCGCCGCGGTGCGCGACGTAGGCGTGCCCGAACTCGTGCAGGCACAGCGAGACGCACCAGCCGCCGAGCACGAGCAGCACCACGCCGGTGGTGAGCAGGACGGTCGATCCCTGCAAGGCGGACTCGGTCCCGACGACGCAGAGCGCCCCTCCGACGACCGTCACCGCCAGGAGCAGCAGGAACCACGGGCTGACTCGATTGGGGACTCCGCGCACTTGCCCATTCTGCCGAACGGGTGTCCGAAGGGGTGGAACCCGTCACCCGGTCGGCAGCCCCGGGTTGCGGTGAACCGACCGACAACGCTGTACTTACAGCGGTGTCATTCGCCGGGCGCGGGGAGGTGGGCGAGTGGACGTTTTCACGGACACCGTGTTCGTCACGGGGGCGGGCACGATCGGCGACCCGATCGGAGCGACGGTGGGCGCTCCGGAGAACTTCGGGATCGGCCCCACGGAGGGGCTTCGCCTGATCGACACCCTGGTCGACGGTCAGGACGACGGCGAGCAGGACTGGCAGGAACGCGCGCTGTGCGCGCAGACGGATCCGGAGGCGTTCTTCCCCGAGAAGGGCGGCTCCACGCGGGAGGCCAAGCGCATCTGCGCGGGGTGCGACGTCCGGGCCGAGTGCCTGGAGTACGCGCTGGCGCAGGACGAGCGCTTCGGCATCTGGGGCGGGCTCTCCGAGCGGGAGCGTCGTCGCCTGCGCCGGGCGGCCGGCTGAGGCCGGGGCCCGACGGACAACTTCAGCACACGACAACCCCTCCCGGCGTTCGCAGCACGCCGGGGGAGGGACCCCGAAGGACGGGCGACGCGGCCCGCCCTCGTTCGAGCCCGGACGCGTGTCCGGCTGCGTGCCCGCAGCCGGCGACGGTCCGGGCTCTCGCGCGTCCGGGCCCGGAACGAGCACCCCGCCCCGAGCCGTCACCTCCGGCCCGTGCGAGCGGGGCGGGCCGGTGTGCGGTCCCTCCCGCCCTCGACGCCGGGTGCCCTCAGTCCGCGCCGCCCTCGACGGCGTCGGGCTCGATGTTGAGGTACTCCGCCACCTGCTCGACCAGCACCTCGTGCAGCAGCTCGCCGAGGTCGGCGCCGCCGCGGGCGCGGGCCTCGAGCGGGCGCCGGTAGAGCACGATCCGCGCCCGGGAGGGCAGCCCGGCCTGGTCGACGCCCGCCGGCACCAGCTGGGCCAGCGGCACGCCCGCGTCGGCGAGCACCCCGGTGCCCCAGACGACCTCCTCGGGCGAGGTCCGCTCGACCTCCGGCACCTCGTCGACCGCCAGGTCCAGGTCCACCAGCTCGGGGCCCCAGCGCAGCTCGATCGGCTCGAGCGCCTCGAGCACGCGGGCGTCGAACCGTTCGGCCCGGGTGCGGAAGGAGGGCGTGGTCACCGGGTACAGCAGGCCGCGCAGTCCCCGGCCCCGGCGGTCTCGCCTGCGGGGGGAGCGGCGCGGGATGCGGCGCGCGGTCGTCACCCGTCGAATAGTACGACCCGGCGGGCCCGCGCCGTGCCGGTGCGGCCGGCCCGGCGTCGCCCGTCCGTACCGCGCCCGGGCGGGTGGGGCCGCCCCGCGCGTCGCAGCCGGGAACCGTGCGCGCGGGGGGCTATCGTCGGGGGCGTGCTGAGTGTCCGGAGGTGTTCGCGGAGCGGCTGCACCGAGCTCGCGGTGGCCACTCTCACCTATGTCTACGCGGACTCGACCGCGGTCGTCGGGCCGCTGGCCACTCAGGCCGAGCCCCACACGTACGACCTGTGCACCGCGCACGCCCACCGGCTCACCGCCCCCCGCGGCTGGGAGGTCGTCCGCTTCGAGGGCGAGTTCGCGCCGCCGCAGCACACGGACGACGACCTGACCGCCCTGGCCGAGGCCGTCCGCGAGGCCGGCCGGGCCGACCGGCCCATCGAGGCCTCGACCACCGTCACCGCCGGTCCCGGCGCCACCACCGGCCGGCGTGGTCACCTGCGCGTGCTGCCCACGCCGCCGGAGGACTGACCCGCACTCACGGGCCGTCACCGTCCGTCGCCCGTCCGGTGCGCGTCGTCGCGGCCGTCCCGCGGGCCGTCGGGGCCGCCCGCTAGGCTCCGGACCCGTGCCCGACCTCTCCCAGATCGTCAAGGCGTACGACATCCGCGGCGTCGTCGGCGAGCAGCTCGACGCCGGCACGGTCCGTGAGGTCGGGGCGGCGCTGGCCCGGCTGCTGCGCGCGGAGGACCCCGGGGTCACCGAGATCGCGGTGGGCCACGACATGCGGGACTCCTCGCCCGGCCTCGCGGCGGCCTTCGCCGAGGGCGTGACCGCCCAGGGGCTCGACGTCCTCGACATCGGCCTGGCCAGCACCGACATGCTCTACTTCGCGGCCGGCAGCCTCGGCGTGCCCGGCGCGATGTTCACCGCCAGCCACAATCCGGCCAGGTACAACGGCATCAAGCTCTGCCGGGCGGGCGCGACCCCGATCGGGCAGGACACCGGGCTCGCCGCGATCCGCGATGCGGTCGAGCAGGGGGTGCCCGAGGGGCCCGGAGGCGGCACGGTCCGCCGGCGCACACTGCTCGCCGACTACGCCGCCTACCTGCGCGGGCTCGTCGACCTGAGCGGCATCCGGCCGCTGCGCGTGGTGGTCGACGCCGGCAACGGGATGGGCGGCTACACGGTGCCCGAGGTCCTCGGCGGTCTCCCGCTCGACGTCGTGCCCCTGTACTTCGAGCTCGACGGCACCTTCCCCCACCACGAGGCCAACCCGCTCGACCCGGCGAACCTGGTCGACCTGCAGAAGGCCGTCGTCGCGGAGGGGGCCGACCTCGGCCTGGCCTTCGACGGCGACGCCGACCGCTGTTTCGTGGTCGACGAGCGCGGCGAGCCGGTGAGCCCGAGCGCGATCACGGCGCTGGTCGCCGTCCGCGAGCTGGCCAAGGCGCCCGGCAGCTCGGTGATCCACAACCTGATCACCTCCCGGGCCGTGCCGGAGATCGTCCGCGAGCACGGCGGCACCCCGGTGCGCACCCGCGTGGGCCACTCGTTCATCAAGCAGACGATGGCCGACACCGGTGCGGTGTTCGGCGGCGAGCACTCGGCGCACTACTACTTCAAGGACTTCTGGAAGGCCGACTCCGGCATGCTGGCCGCGCTGCACGTGCTGGCCGCGCTGGGCGAGCAGCAGGAGCCGCTGTCCGTGCTGATGGACGTCTACGAGCGGTACTCGGCCAGCGGCGAGGTCAACTCCACCGTGGCCGACCAGGCCGAGCGGGTCGCCGCGGTCCGCGAGACCTACGGGGCCCGCGAGGGCGTGGAGTTCGACGAGCTCGACGGGCTCACCGTCGCCCTGCCGGACGGCTCCTGGTTCAACCTGCGCGCCTCCAACACCGAGCCGCTGCTGCGGCTCAACGTCGAGGCCGCCGACGAGGTCGCGGTGGCGGCGCTGCGGGACGAGGTCCTCGCGATCGTCCGCGCCTGAGCGCGGCGGGCGCCCGTTCGCCCGGGCCCGCGACGAGCCGATCATCGCCGCGCGGGTACCCCGGACGGACCCGGCGCGCCCGCCCGCGCCCTGGCAGCATCAACGGCACGTGAGGTGAGGAGAACCGTGGCCGTACAGCTCGACCCCCAGCTGCTCGAGATCCTGGCCTGCCCGTCGGAGGACCACGCGCCCCTGACGCCGGCGGGGGACCGGCTGGTGTGCACCGCCTGCGGCCGCCGCTACCCGGTGGTCGACGGCATCCCGGTGCTGCTGCTCGACGAGGCCCTCCCCCCGGAGGACACGCCGGCCGCCGAGCACCCCGGAAACGCCGGGTGACGACCGTGCTCGACGACACCCTGCTCGGCGACCCCGTCGCGCTCGCCTCCGCGGACACGGGCGGCGTGCTGCGCGCGGCGGCCACGGCGGGCGCCCAGGTCCGGTCCGCGGCGCAGGCCGCGACCGAGGCGGGGGTCGCCGACCTGGCGGGGCACCGGCCGCGGGCGCTGGTGTTCCTGCGCCGCCCGGGCTCGTCGGGCGCGGCGGCGGAGATCGTCGGGGCGCTGCTCGGGTCGCTGTGCCCGGTGCCGATCGTGGTGGCCGACGTCGTGCCCGGCTGGATCGGCCCGCTCGACGTCGTGCTGGCCCACTCCGCCGACCCGGCGGACGTCGAGCTGGCCGAGTCGGTGTCGCGGGCGGTCGGGCGCGGGGCCGAGGTGGTGTTGTCGGCGCCGGCCGAGGGTCCGGTGGCGTCCGCGGGCGCCGGACGCGCCCGGTTCGTCGAGCCCCGGATCCCGGTGCCGCCCGCACTGGACCTGCCGCGCGCGCTCGCCGTCGCGCTGACCGTCGTCTCGTCGCTGGGGCTGTGGCCGGGAGGGCTCGACCCGGCCCTCGACCCGCTGGCGGACGCGCTCGACGCCGAGGCGGAGCGCAACCAGCCGAACCACGAACCGTTCATGAACCCGGCGAAGTCGCTGGCGCTGCGGCTGGCCGAGCGCACGCCGCTGCTCTGGGGCGCCGACCCGGCCGCGACCGCCGTCGCCGGGCACGGGGCGACCGCCCTGGCCACGCACGCCGGCGTGGTGGCGCACGCCGCGGACATCGCCCAGGCCGCCTCGGCCACCGCGCTGCGCCGGGCCGTCGACCTGGCCGACCGCGGCGAGGACATCTTCCGCGACCCGTTCGACGACCCGGGGCCCGACTCGCCGCCGGTCCGCGTCGTGCTGCTCGCGACCGGCGAGGAGGAGCCGGGGCAGGTCGCGGTGCGCCGCACCGGCCGCGGGTGGCCCGCCGACCTGCAGCACCCCGTCGACGAGGTCCCGCGCGGCACCCGGGACGCGGTGCTGCTGCGCACCGCGCTGCTGGCGTCCCGGCTGGAGATCGCCGCCGTGTACCTCGGCCTGGCCACCCGGGCCATCGAACCGGCCTGACGGGCCGACCGCCGCACGAAGCGAGGAAGTGCCTTGGAGCTGCTGGAGAACCCGGTCCGGCCGTACGCGTGGGGATCGCGCACGGTCATCGCCGACCTGCTCGGCGAGTCGGTGCCGTCTCCGCATCCGCAGGCGGAGATGTGGCTGGGCGCGCACCCGGGCGACCCGTCGCGGATCGTGTACCCCGACGGGGGCCGCGCGTCGCTGCTCGACGCGCTGACCGGCGACCCGGAGGGGCTCCTCGGGGCCGAGCGCAGCTCCCGCTGGGAGGGGCGGCTCCCGTTCCTGCTCAAGGTCCTCGCCGCGGACGAGCCGCTGAGCCTGCAGGCGCACCCGAGCCTCGACCAGGCGCGCGAGGGGTTCGCGCGGGAGAACTCCGCCGGCATCGCGATCGACGCCTCGGACCGCAACTACCGGGACGCCAACCACAAGCCCGAGCTGATCTGCGCGCTCACCGAGTTCCACGCGCTCGTCGGCTTCCGGGATCCGGTCGAGACCCTCGGCCTGCTCCGCGCGCTCGACGTGCCCGAGCTGTCCGCGCACGTCGAGCTGCTGGCCGCCCAGCCCGGCCCGGACGGTCTGCGCGCGCTGTTCACCACGTGGATCACGCTGCCCCAGTCGATGCTCGACGAGCTGGTCCCGGCCCTGCAGAAGGGCGCCGTCGCGCTCGCCGCGGCCGGCGGGGACTGGGCCCGCGAGGCCCGCACCGCGCTGGAGCTCTCCGAGCGCTACCCCGGCGACGCCGGCGTGCTCGCCGCGCTGCTGCTCAACCGGGTGGTCCTGGCGCCGGGCGAGGCGCTCTTCCTGCCCGCCGGGAACCTGCACGCCTACCTGGCGGGCGCCGGCATCGAACTGATGGCGAACTCGGACAACGTGCTGCGCGGCGGGCTCACGCCCAAGCACGTCGACGTCCCGGAGCTGCTGCGCGTCCTCGACTTCACCTCGGGGCCGCCGCCGGTGCACGCCGGCCAGCCCGAGGGGAAGTGGCGGCGCTACGACACTCCCGCCGAGGAGTTCCTCCTGCGCAGCTGGCAGTCCGACGACGGGCTCACCGGCAGCCTCCCGGTGCCCGACGGCGGCGCCCGGATCCTGCTCGCGACCGGCGGGAAGGCGTGTGTCCGGGCGGGGACGGAGGTCCTCGAGCTGCCCAAGGGCGGGGCGCTGTTCCTCGCGGCCGCGGACACCGGTGTGGAGGTCGAGAGCGCGGCGCCCGGGACCCAGCTCTACCTCGCGAGCGACGGGCTGTGAGCGCCTGCGTGTGAGCCGGGCCGCGCCGGATATCCTTCCGCCGCACAACCGGACCGGAGGGGCGAAACGTGTCGGCACACGGCGGTACCAAGGCGATCATCGCGGCGCTCCTGGCGAACGCCGGCATTGCGGTCGCGAAGTTCGTCGGCTTCCTCGTGACGGGCTCCTCGTCGATGCTCGCGGAGGCCGTGCACTCGGTCGCCGACACGGCGAACCAGGGCCTGCTGCTGCTGGGGGGCCGCACGGCGCGGCGGGCCGCGACCCCCGAGCACCCCTTCGGCTACGGCCGGGACCGCTACTTCTACTCGTTCGTCGTGGCGCTGCTGCTGTTCACGCTCGGGTCGGTCTTCGCGATCTACGAGGGCATCCACAAGCTGGAGTCGCACGAGCCGCTGACCTCCCCGCTGGTCGCCGTGGGCATCCTGGTGGTCGCGATCGGCCTGGAGTCCTACTCCTTCCGCACCGCGGTGAAGGAGTCCCGGCCGCTCAAGGGCAACGGGACCTGGTGGCAGTTCATCCGCCAGGCGAAGGTCCCCGAGCTGCCCGTCGTGCTGTTGGAGGACACCGGCGCCCTCATCGGCCTGGCCTTCGCGCTCCTCGGCGTCGGCCTCTCGGTCCTCACCGGGGACCCGGTGTGGGACGCCGTCGGCACCCTCTGCATCGGCACCCTGCTGGGCGTCATCGCGATCATCCTCATCATCGAGATGAAGAGCCTGCTCATCGGCGAGGGCGCGACGCGGCCGGTCCTGTCGACGATCGTCGGCGAGCTCGAGCGGGGCGCGGAGATCGAGCGCGTCATCCACATCAAGACCCAGTACCTCGGCCCGGAGGAGCTGCTGGTCGCGGCGAAGCTCGCCCTCGCGCCCGGCTCGTCCGTCGAGACCGTGGCCCGGGCGATCGACGACGCGGAGGCGCGGGTGCGCGCGGCCGTGCCGGACGCCCGGGTGATCTACCTCGAGCCGGACCTCGACCGCTCGCGCCTGCCGCAGGCCTGAGCCAGGCTCACCCGCCCAGCCGCTCCGCGGTCCAGCGCATCTCCTCGGTCATCAGGGCCAGCGCCCGCTCGGCGACGACGGACTCGATCGCCGCGCCGAGCAGCGGCACCCGCACCTCGACCTCGCCGTCGATGTGCAGCGCGCTGCCGGCCGGGTCGGCACCGATCGTCAGGGTGCCCGCGGCCCCGGCGGGCGCACCGGCCGCGGTCAGGGTGAACTCGCCGTCGGCCCGCTCGTCCGCGATCCGCCAGTGCTCCTCCCGCTCCAGCACCAGTGCACCGGCGAGGAAGCGGCGGACCGAGGCCGGCAGCGCCCCCGCCGGCACGCCCTGACGCAGCACCACGCGCAGCCGGTCGCCGTCGCGCTCGAAGGAGAGGAGCTCGGCGCCGGGCCCGCCGACGGCGGCGAGCCGATCGGCGTAGAGGTCGCGGTCCAGCAGGCGGGCGACCGCGGCCCGGGGCGGTAGCGCGAAGGTCCGGTCGAGGCGGAGCGGGGTGGGCACGGACGCCACCGTAGGGCCGGGTCAGTACCCGCGCCGGGGCCGGACGTGGTCGAAGATCAGGCTCGTCTGGGTGTTGGCGATCTGCTCCCGCCCGTTGAGCGCGACCACGAAGTCCCGCAGCGCGGCGGAGTCGGCGGTCGCGACGTGCAGCAGGTAGTCGTCCACGCCGGCGAGGAAGAAGCAGTCGCGCACCTCGGGCAGCGAGGTCACGAACTCCTCGAACTCCCGCATCCGGCGGCGCGCCGCGGCCTGCAGCCGCACGGACACCATCGCCTGCAGCGGCCGACCGGTCGCCGCCGGGTCGACGTCGGCGTGAAAACCCCTGATCACGCCGCGTTCACGCAGCGCCCGGACCCGGGTGAGGCAGGTCGACGGCGCGATCCCGACGCGTTCGGCGAGCGCGTTGTTGGGTATCCGTGCATCGCGTTCGAGCTCCGCGAGGATCGCGCGGTCGACGGGGTCGAGCGGCGGCCGCACATCGTTCGGTCGACCGGGCCTCGACGCCGACGATGGCGTAGATCCTTCGGGCACGGGAGCAGACTACAGAATCTCCTACGGTCTTGTTCCTACCGAGACGCTGTTTCTTCGATACTTGGAATGGAGACAGCCGGTCGCTCAGCCGGACACCAGGACGAGAGGACGGGTCATGCGCATCGCGGTGCCGCGCGAGGTGAAGGACAACGAGTTCCGGGTCGCCCTGACGCCGGCGGGCGTGCACGAGCTGGTGCGGCGCGGCCACGAGGTCGTCGTCGAGCAGGGGGCGGGCCTCGGCTCGTCCATCCCCGACCAGGAGTTCAAGGCCGCCGGCGCGCAGCTGCTCGCCGACGCCGACGCCGTGTGGAACTCCGCCGAGCTGCTGCTGAAGGTCAAGGAGCCGGTGGCGAGCGAGTACCACCGCCTGCGCGGCGACCTGACGCTGTTCACCTACCTGCACCTGGCCGCCTCACGGGCCTGCACGGACGCGCTGCTCGCGGCGGGCACCACCGCGATCGCCTACGAGACCGTCCGCACCGCCGACGGGAAGCTGCCGCTGCTCGCCCCGATGAGCGAGGTCGCGGGCCGGCTCGCCCCGCAGGTCGGCGCCTACCACCTGCTGAGCGCGGCCGGCGGGCGCGGCGTGCTGATGGGCGGCGTGCCCGGCGCGCCGCGGGCCCACGTCGTGGTACTCGGGGCCGGGGTGTCCGGCTCGCACGCCACCCAGATCGCCGTCGGGATGGGGGCCCGGGTGACCGTGCTCGACCTCGACGTCGACAAGCTGCGCGCACTCGACGCCCGCTACGGCGGCCGGGTCGAGACCGTGCACTCCACCGCCTACGCCGTCGAGCACGCCGTCCTCGACGCGGACCTGGTGATCGGCGCGGTGCTGGTGCCCGGCGCGAAGGCCCCGACGCTGGTGTCCAACGACCTGGTCGCGCGGATGAAGCCGGGCGCGGTGCTCGTCGACATCGCCGTGGACCAGGGCGGGTGCTTCGAGGACACCCGGCCGACCACCCACGCCGAGCCGACCTTCCGGGTGCACGAGACCGTCTTCTACTGCGTGGCCAACATGCCCGGCGCGGTCCCGCACACCTCCACCCACGCGCTGACCAGCGTCACGCTGCCGTACATCACGCGGCTGGCGGACCAGGGCTGGCGCGAGGCGCTGCGCGGCGACGCCGCCCTGGCCCAGGGCCTGTCCACGCACGCCGGCGAGCTGACCAACGCCGAGGTCGCCCGCGCCCACGGCCTCGAGTCCCGCACGGTGGCCGACGTCCTGGCCTGATCCCGGCCCGAACGGCACCCTCGTGCGGTGGGTCCGCACGGGAGTGCCGTTCGTGCGGACGCGATCCGCCAGCGCGTGCCGAACGAGTCACGCAGCCGTAATCTCCCTGGCCATGGCGACCGTGGGTGAGCGTCGGGGGATCTGGCGCACGAAGTCCGTGGAGCAGTCCATCGAGGACACGGACGAGCCGGACACCAGACTCCGCAAGGACCTCACGACCTGGGACCTCATCGTCTTCGGGGTCGCGGTCGTGGTCGGCGCCGGCATCTTCACGCTGGCGGCGAGCACGGCCGGCACGGTCGCGGGGCCGTCGGTCTCGCTGGCCTTCGTCCTCGCCGCGATCGCCTGCGGGCTCGCGGCGCTCTGCTACGCCGAGTTCGCGTCGACGGTCCCGGTCGCCGGCAGCGCCTACACGTTCTCCTACGCCACCTTCGGCGAGCTGGTCGCCTGGATCATCGGCTGGGACCTGGTGCTGGAGTTCGCAGTCGGCTCGGCCGTGGTGTCCAAGGCCTGGTCGAAGTACCTGCACCAGGTGCTGGGGGTGATGGGTCTGGACGTCCCGACCTCCTTCTCCCTGGGCGGCTTCTTCGCCTTCGACTGGGGCGCGCTCCTGCTGGTCGTGGTCCTCGCGACGCTGCTGGCCATCGGCACCAAGCTCTCCAGCCGGGTCAGCGCCGTGTTCACGATCATCAAGGTCGGCATCGTGCTGCTGGTGATCGTGGTCGGCCTGGCGTTCGTCAAGGCCGAGAACTACACGCCGTTCATCCCGCCGGCCGCGCCCGGCGGCGAGGGCGACTCCGGGCTCACCCAGTCCCTGCTGTCGCTGTTCGGCGGCGGGGCCAGCAGTACCTACGGCATCTACGGCCTGCTCGCCGCGGCGTCGCTGGTGTTCTTCGCCTTCATCGGGTTCGACGTCGTCGCCACGACCGCCGAGGAGACCCGCGACCCGCAGAAGTCCCTGCCCCGGGGCATCTTCGGCTCGCTCGCCATCGTGACCGTGCTGTACGTGGCGGTCGCGCTCGTGCTCACCGGGATGGTCAGCTACACCCAGCTCGACGAGAACTCCACCCTGGCCACGGCGTTCGGCGAGCTCGGCGTGACGTGGGCCGAGGCGATCATCTCGGTCGGTGCGCTCGTCGGCCTCACGACGGTCGTCATGGTGCTGATGCTCGGGCAGATCCGGGTGCTGTTCGCGATGTCGCGCGACGGGCTGCTGCCGGGCGGGCTCGCGAAGACCGGAGGCCACGGTACGCCGGTGCGGGCCACCGTGCTCGTCGGCGCCGTGGTCGCCCTCGTCGCCACCTTCTTCCCGGCCGGCGCGCTGGAGGAGATGGTCAACATCGGCACGCTCTTCGCGTTCGTGCTGGTGTCGATGGGCGTCGTGATCCTCCGCCGGACCCGGCCGGACCTGCACCGCGCCTTCCGGACGCCGCTCGTCCCGCTGATCCCGATCCTGTCGGTGCTGGCGTGCCTGTGGCTGATGCTCAACCTGAGCGTGGAGACGTGGCTCCGGTTCATCGGCTGGATGCTCGTCGGCTTCGTGGTCTACTTCGTGTACGGCCGCTCGCACTCGCGGCTCGGCCGTCGTCAGGCCCAGGACGCAACCCGGCGGTAACAGCGCCTCACACGGCCGTGTTCCGGGGGAAACGCCCCGGACACGGCACCTCGCTTGACTGTGCCGCGTGGCGGAGCAGGAGCTGGACGGGACGCACCACCCCGTCGTCGTGATCGGCGGCGGGCAGGCGGGCCTGTCCATGAGCTGGTTCCTCGCCCGCGAGGGCATCGAGCACCTCGTCCTCGAGCGGGACCGGGTCGCGACCGAGTGGCGGACCCGGCGCTGGGACACGTTCTGCCTGGTCACGCCGAACTGGCAGTGCCGGCTCCCGGGCTTCGGATACGACGGGCCCGATCCGGACGGCTTCATGGTCCGGGACGAGATCGTGGGCTACCTGGAGAAGTTCGCCGCCTCGTTCGACGCGCCGCTGGTCGAGGGCGTCGCCGCGACCGGACTGCGGGGGCGCCCGGACGGGTCCTTCGCGATCGTGACGGAGCGCGGCACGCTCACCGCGGACCAGGTCGTCGTCGCGACGGGTCCCTACCAGGTGCCACGGGTGCCGCGGATGGCCGAGCGCCTCCCGGACACGGTCACTCAGCTGCACTCCTCGGAGTACCGCAACCCCGACCGGCTGCCCGAGGGCGCGGTCCTGGTGGTCGGCACGGGCCAGTCCGGCTGCCAGATCGCCGAGGACCTGCACCTGGCCGGTCGGACCGTCCACCTCGCGACGGGCACGGCGCCGCGGGTGGCGCGCTTCTACCGCGGGCGGGACTGCGTCGCCTGGCTGTCGGACATGGGCACCTACACCAAGGGCATCGACCGGTTCGCCGACGTCGAGGCCGTCCGGCACAGGACGAACCACTACGTCACCGGCCGCGACGGCGGGCGGGACATCGACCTGCGCCGGTTCGCGCTCGAGGGCATGCGCCTGCACGGCCGGCTCCTCGGGATCGCGCACGGCCGCCTCCGGTTCGCCGGGGACCTGCGGTCCAACCTCGACGGGGCCGACGCCGTCGCCGAGGGGATCAAGGACTCGATCGACGCCTGGATCGAGGCCCAGGGGATCGACGCGCCGGTCGAGGAGCGCCGCGCCCCCGTCTGGGAGCCCGGGCCCGAGGCCGAGGACCCGGCGGAGCTCGACCTCGCCGGCATCTCCACCGTCATCTGGTCGACCGGGTTCGGCCGGGACAACCGGTGGATCGAGCTGCCGATCTTCGACGGCCGCGGCTACCCGGCGCACGAGCGCGGCGTCACGAGCCGGCCCGGCCTGTACTTCCTCGGCCTGCCCTGGCAGTACACCTGGGGCTCCGGCCGCTTCTCCGGCGTCGCCGACGACGCCGAGCACCTGCTCCGCGCGATCGTCGAGGTCCGCCGCCGCGGCGCGCCCGCGGACGGCCTGCTCTGGCTCGCCGGCACGCCCACCAGCACGTTCCCGGAGGCCGCCCGCAAGGACATGGGGCTCGCCGACGAGGACTGGGTCGCGCCACGCACCGTGGCCTGACCTGCGAGAGGTTCCACCGCTCCACCCACCCGATCGACCACTGTCCCGGAAGGACGAGAGCCGACATGGCCGACCTGACCGATCTCGAGAAGCAGAGCCTCGAGGAGATCGCCCACCCGTCGATGCCGGAGGGGTCGTCGATCTACGGCGGCACCAAGGTCTTCCCCGACTACCAGGCCGAGAACGGGGAGACCTACTTCACGCTGGTCCACGGCATCGCCCACGAGTCCTCGGTGAGCTTCGTGGCGATCCTGCAGGCCACCCGGGCGCTGCGGAAGGGCTTCGAGTCCGCGATCTACTTCTACGGCCCGGGCTCGCTGAACTGCCTGGCCACCCGCGGGTTCCCGACCACCGGCAACTCCGCGTTCCCGGGCGAGCACAACATCAACAACTCGCTCAAGACGTACATCCAGGAGGGCGGCAAGGTCTACTGCTGCCGGTTCGGGCTGTCGCTGCACGGTGCCCGCGAGGAGGACCTGATCGAGGGCGTGATCCCGACGCACCCGCTCGACGTCCAGGACGCGCTGATCCACTACGCCCGCAAGGGCGCGATCATCAACTCCACCTACCAGCTCTGAGGTGAGCGAACGGCCCTCTCGTTCACATGTGGTGAGCGAGAGCGCCGTTCGTGCAGTCCCGACCTGAGAGGGAACGGCCCCGGACGCCCCCGGGACCGTTCCCCCTCGCTCGCGCGAGGAGGCTGGATGGGCATGCTGCGGATGGCGGCGGTGTCGGCACCGTTCGGGCGCGACCTGGCGGAGGGCTTCGCCCGCATCACCGCGCTGGTCGCCCAGGCCCGGGCGGACGGCGTCGGGCTGCTGGTGCTGCCGGAGGCGGCGCTCGGCGGGTACCTGACCGACCTGGAGGGGGAGGCGGAGCTGCCGCCCGCGCTCGACCCCGACGGGCGGGAGATCGCCACGCTCGCCGCGCTGGCCGGGGACATGGTCGTCTGCGCCGGGTACTGCGAGCAGGCGCCCGACGGCGTGTACAACAGCGCCGTCTGCGTGACCGGCGACGGCGTGCTCGGCCGGCACCGCAAGGTCCACCAGCCGCTGCGCGAGGACGCCTCGTACGCCGCGGGGGACCGGTTCGAGGCCTTCGACACCCCGGTCGGCCGGATCGCGATGCAGATCTGCTTCGACAAGGCCTTCCCCGAGGCCGCCCGCGCCCAGGCGCTCGACGGCGCCCGCGTCGTCTGCTCGCTGTCGGCCTGGCCCGTCAGCCGCACCAACCGGCACCCCGACCCCGCCCAGGACCGCTGGACCCGGCGGATGGACCTGTTCGACCGCGCCCGCGCCCTGGAGAACCAGGTCGTGTGGGTGGCGTCGAACCAGTACGGCACGTTCGGCGACCTGCGCTTCGCCGCCAGCGCGAAGGTCGTCGACCCGGGCGGGGAGATCCTCGCCTCGACCGGGCAGTGCGAGGGCCTCGCCACCGCCGCGCTCGACGTCGAGGCCGCCGTCGACGCCGCGCGGGCCGGAATGGACTTCCTTCGCGACCGGCGCCCCGACACGTACGCTGCCCCGGACGGGGAACCGTGCGAGGCCGCCTGAGCGGCGAGGACGCGTCGGTGTCGGAGTCGGTGGCGGAGCTGTCGGAGCCGGTGGCAGGGCTGTCGGAGCCGGTGGCGGAGCTCCCGGAGCGCGGGGAGGGGCGCGTGGGCGCGCTGAGGATCGGTGCCGTGGCGGCCGCGTTCGGCCGGGACCTGGAGGGCGCCCTCGCCCGGGTGGCGACCCTGATCGACCACGCCCGGCGCTCGCAGGTCGGCCTCCTCGTGCTGCCCGACGCCGCGCTCGGCGGCTACCTCTCCGACTTCGGCGCCGAGGCCGAGACGGAGCTGCCGCCCGCGCTCGACCCTGACGGTCCGGAGCTGCGCAAGGTCGCCGACCTGGCCGGCGACATGGTCGTCTGCATCGGGCTGTGCGAGGCGGGGCCTGATGGCGTCCGGTACAACACCGCCGCGTGCGTCGACGGCAGCGGTGTGCTCGGCCTGCACCGCAAGGTCCACCAGCCGGTCGGCGAGGAGCGGGTCTACGCGGCCGGGGACAGATTCGGCGCCTTCGACACGCCCGTCGGCCGCCTGGGCATGCTCGTCGACTACGACAAGACCTTCCCCGAGTCCGCCCGCGCCCTCGCGCTCGACGGCGCCGAGATCATCGCCTGCCTCTCGGCCTGGCCCACCAGCATCACCAACCGGGCACCGCGGATGGCGCAGGACCGCCAGTCGCGGCTCTTCGACCTGTACGACCGCTCGCGGGCGGCGGAGAACCAGATCGTGCTGGTCTCGTCGAACCAGACCGGGTCGATGGGCAGGATGCGCTTCCTGGGGCAGGCCAAGGTCGTCGGGCCGGACGGCGAGGTCCTCGCCCGCACCTGGGCCAAGGCCGGCATCGCGGTGGCCGAGGTCGACGTCGAGGCCTCCCTCGGCGCCGCCCGCCGCCGGCTCTCCCACCTCACCGAGCGCCGCCCCGAGGCCTACCGCTGAACCCTGCCGCCGGCTCCGGTAGCGGCGATCGACGGTCCGGTGCGCTCAGGGTGGTGCTGGGCGTCGTGGGTGCAAGGGACCGGTGATCTTGTGGCCGCGGGACGTCGGCGCGTCGAGGAGATCGGCGGTTCGGTGCGCTCGGGGTGCTGCTGGGAGCCGTGTGTGCACGCAACCGGCGACCTGTGCCGGGTCCTGGGGGTGATCGGCGGTGCTGTGCACCGAGGGTGGTGCGGAGAGCCGTGTGTGCACGCAACCGGTGATCTTGCGCCCGCGCGACGCACGGTCGGTGAGATCGGCGGTGTGGTGCGCTCAGGGCGTTGCAGGGAGCCGTGCGTGCACACAAGCGGTGATCTTGCGCCTGCGAGACGCCGGCACCGTCGGTGAGATCGGTGATGCGGTGCGCTCAGGGTGCAACCGGGAGCCGTAGGTGCACTCAGGCGGCGATCGTGTGCCGGGGGCCTCGGGTCCTGGGGCTGGTCGGCGTTGGCGCGTTGAGGTGTTGCCGAGAGCCGTGGGTGCAGGGCTTCTGTGATCTTGCGGCAGCGGGACGCCGGCACCGTCGGTGTGATCGGCGATGCGGTGTGCTCAGGGCGCGGCACGGAGCCGTGCGTGCAGGGATCGGCAACTTGCGGCCGCGGACGCCGGCACTGGCCGGTGAGATCGGCGATGTGGTGGTCTCAGGGCGGTCCAAGGAGCCGAGCCTGCACTCAACCAGCGGTCTCCGGAGTACACAGCAGCAGCGTGAGCGAGCGCTCCAGCCAGGCGGCGTAGTGCTCCGGGCTCCAGCCCCGGCGGTGCCGGAGCAGGTCGTGAACCTGCGGGCTGCACAGGGTGAGCAGGACGTCCGCGGCCTCGTCGACCGGGACGGCGAGCAGGCCGTGCCGCTCCATCGCCTCGGCGACGGTCCGCATGGTGGCGGACATGGTGCGCGCGCCGAGATCGTCGAGCTCTCGCATGTCGGCGTCCGCCCCCGAGGACCCCTGGCAGGCAGCGAGCAGGCGGCCCGCCCGTTCGAGCAGTTCGGTGCCCTGACGGGCCAGCTCCGGGAGGAGCCGGTCGGGGTCCTCGAGCGCCGCCACGAACGCCGGCCGGTCCGCCACGGCGACGGGCTCCTCGTCGCCGGCGGTGGCGACGTCGAGCGCCTCGTGGAAGATCTCCGCCTTCCCGCCCGGGAACGCCGCGTGCACGGTGCGCAGCGCGACCCCGGCCGCCGCCGCGATCTCCTTCACCGTGGTGCGCACGTACCCCTGCTCGACGAACAGCGCGGTCGCCGCCTCGCGGATGGTGGCGCGGGTGCGGCGCGCCGACTCCTCGCGCAAGGGCGACCGGTACGACCTCTTGACCTGCTCGGACACGAGGTGCACTCTACACGCATTCGATGCACTACAAGTTCAACGAAAAGAGTGTGTCATGTCGGAGCTGACCGGGGTCCGCTGCGTGAAGCTGCCCGTCACCGACCTGCCGAAGAGCGTCGACTGGTACCGGCGGGTGTACGGCTTCACGCCGACCTACGAGTTCCCCGACGAGGGCGGCGTGGTCCGCGGGGTGGCCGGTGACCTGCCCGGCTGCGGCTACACCGGCCTGGCGCTGCGGGAGAACCCGGACGCCGGAGGGATCGCGGGGCTGGAGGTGATGCTCGGCGTGCGGGACCGAGCGGCCCTCGAGGCGTGGGTCGCGCACCTCGACGAGCAGGGCGCCGAGCACTCGCCGGTCGTCGAGGCCAGCATCGGGTGGCTCGTCGTGGTGCACGACCCGGACGGCCACGAGCACCACCTCTACACCGACGAGCGGCACGGCATCGACCAGTCCGGTCGCGCGGGGTACGGGCGGGCGGTCGCGGACCCGGCCTGACACGCGCCTGCCGCGGCCCGGCGAGGGGGAGGCCGGGCCGCAGCGGGGACCGCTCAGGAGGGCAGCGTGTAGCCCGAGAACTTGTCCCGCAGCGTCTTCTTCGAGAACTTCCCGACGCTGGTCTTGGGCACCTCGTCGATGAACTCCACGGCATCGGGCAGCCACCACTTGGCCACCCGCGGCGTCAGGAACTCGATGAGCTCCTCGCCGGTGAGCGACTCGCCCGGCTTCACCACCACACACGCCAGCGGCCGCTCGGTCCACTTCTCGTGCGGGATCGCGATCACCGCGGCCTCGGCGACCGCGGGGTGCGCCATGATCTCGTTCTCCAGGTCGACCGAGCTGATCCACTCGCCGCCCGACTTGACCAGGTCCTTCGTCCGGTCGACCAGCCGGACGAAACCCCACTTGTCCACGGCCGCGACGTCGCCGGTGCGCAGCCACCCGTCGTTCGTGAACTGCGTGCCGCCGCCCTCGCCGCGGTAGTACTCCTTCGCGATCCACGGGCCCGCGGCCTGCAGCTCGCCGGTGGCGCGGTCGTCCCACGGCAGCTCGTCGCCGCTCTCCGGGTCGGCGATCCGCAGGTCGACGAGCGGGACGGGCTGGCCCTGGCGGGCGCGGGCGTCGGCCCGCTCGTCCTCGCTCCAGCCGTCCTGGTGGGACCGCCGGGAGGAGACGCTGGCGATCGGCGAGGTCTCCGTCATGCCCCACGCGTGGAGCATCGGGATGCCGATCGCCTCGCGGTAGGCCTCGGACAGCGAGCGCGGCACCGCGGAGCCGCCACAGATGATCATCCGGAGCGAGGACAGGTCGTGGTCGGCGAGCAGCGGCCGCACGCCCATCCAGATCGTGGGCACCCCGCCGGTCACGGTCACGTTGTGCCGCTCCAGCTGCCCGACGATCGCGTCGGGCGTCATGTTCGGGCCGGGGAGGACGAGCTCGGCGCCGGCCATGAGCGCGCCGTAGGGGATGCCCCAGGCGTTGGCGTGGAACATCGGCACGATCGGCAGGACGACGTCCCGCTCGGCCAGCGCGAACGCGTCGGAGGTCAGCGTGATGAGCGAGTGCAGCACCGCCGAGCGGTGGCTGTAGACCACGCCCTTCGGGTTGCCCGTGGTGCCGGACGTGTAGCACATGGCCGCGGCGCTGTTCTCCTCCTCGACCACGAACCGCCCGGCGAACGGCTCGGCCGCGGCGAGCAGCTCCTCGTAGTCCCGGACCCGCGGGTCGGCGGGGATCTCGTGCTCCGCGCCGTCGTCGATCACCACGATGTGCCGGACGGTCTCGAACTTGTCCACCAGCGGCCACAGCTGCGGCAGCAGCGAGCGGTCGACGAAGACGACCTCGTCCTCGGCGTGGTTGACGATGTAGACGAGCTGCTCGGGGAACAGCCGGATGTTCAACGTGTGCAGGACACGCCCGGTGCAGGGCGCGGCGAGGTACAGCTCCAGGTGGCGGTCGGTGTTCCAGCAGAAGGTGCCCACCCGGGCGTCGGCGGACAGGCCGAGCGAGTCGAGGACCGTCGCGAGCCGGCGGACGCGCACGGCCCACTCCGCCACCGTGGTCACCCGCTCGCCGGAGGCCTCGGCCGTGATCAACCTCTTGTGGCCGAAGAGCTGCTCCGCGCGATGGAACACGTGGGGCAGCGCCAGCGGGCGGTCCTGCATCAGTCCGAGCATCGTCGCTCCCGAGGAGTGTCGTGGATCACGATCACCGTACCGGGGGACCCCGACACCCGGACAGATCCGGCGGTCATGAGGGCACCGTGCAGCGTCACCGCCGGTACGCTCCCCGTCCATGACGGGTGCGGCTGCGCCGGGCGGCCCTGGGGCGCCTCCGGGGACCGGTGCCGTCTGTCTCGACGTCGGCTCCACCTGGACCAAGGCCGTGCTCGTCCATCCCGACGGCGGGCTCGCCGGGTTCGCCGAGCACCGCACCACCACCGCGGACGTCCTGGAGGGCGTCGACGCCGCCGTGCGCGGGGTCACCGCGGCGGCGGCCCGCGAGCCCGAGCCGGCCGTGCTGGCCTGCTCGTCGGCCGGGGGCGGGCTGCGGCTCGCGGTCGTCGGCACCGAGAAGCTGATCTCCACCGAGGCCGGTCACCGGGTCGCGCGGTCGGCGGGCTCGCACGTCGTGCACGTCCACGCCGGGCCGCTCGAGCCCGCCGACGTCCGGGTGCTGCGGGGGCACCGGCCCGGCGCCCTCCTGCTGCTCGGCGGGGCCGACGGCGACGATCCCTCGGTCCTGCTGCACAACGCGGGCAAGCTCGCCCGGGCCCGCGTCCGGTTCCCGATCGTGCTGGCCGGCAACGCCGAGGCGCGCGACGACGCCCTCGCCCTGCTCCGCGCCACCGGCCGGACCGTCGTGGCCTGCGCGAACGTGGCGCCGGTGCCGGGCGAGCTGGTCCCGGGACCGGCCCGCGCGGCGCTCGCCGAGGTCTTCGCCCAGCACGTGCTGGGCGGGCGGGCGCCGGCCGCGGCTCCGCGCTTCCGGCGCATGGTCCGGTTCATGACGCCCGACGCCGTGCGCAGCGGCACCGCCGAGCTGGCGCGGATCTGCGGGACGCGGGTGCTGGTCGTCGACGTCGGCTGCGCGACCACGGACGTCCATTCCGCCGGCCCGGGCCGGCGGCCCCGCCGCACCGTCGAGGGCGACCTCGGCGTGCGGGCCGCCGCGGAGGGCGTGCTGCTGGAGGCACAGGCCGAGGAGATCGTCGACCCCGTCGAGGCCGACCTGCTCACCGCGACCGTCCGGGGGATGACGGCGGAGGTCGGCTCGGTCCCGCGGGACCCGGGCAGCGCGGCCGAGGACCGGCGGATCGCGGCGCTCGCCGCCGTCGTCGCGGCGCGGCGGCACCTGCGCGACGAGCTCGCCCCCGAGGACGGCGACCCGGACGACCCGCACGACGCCGCCGGGTCCGGGCCGGTCGGGCTCGTCGTGCTCTCCGGCGGGGTGTTCCGGCAGCGCGACGCCGCCGGCATCGGTGCGGTGGTCGGCACGCTGCAGCAGGACCCGATGCTCGCCCCGCTGCTCGCGTCGGCGTCCGTGCTGGTCGACGCGGACTTCGCGCTCGCCCCCGCCGGGCTGCTCGCCGCCCACGACCGGTGCGCCGCGGCCGAGGCACTGCTGTGCGACCACCTGCTGGGGTCACGTTGAGCCGGGCCCCGGGCCGTGCCATCCTGGACGGCGCACGCACCGCGGGACCGAGAGGCGCTGCAGCGGACGGATCGGTCCGCCACGCTCGGTCCGCGGCCTGACGACGAGAAGGGCGCCTCCACCGTTGCGGGAGGAGGCCCGTGTCCGTGTCGATCCAGCGTCGATCCACCACCGCCGGCACCGTGGCTCCCCCCCGTCTGCCCTGACCGCAGCACGAGGAGACAGTTCACGATGACCGCCAGCATCACCGACCCGCACGGCCGGCTGCAGGAGCGCAACGGCCTCGACTTCGCCGTCGCCGACCTCGGCCTGCACGAGTTCGGCCGCAAGGAGATCCGGCTCGCCGAGAACGAGATGCCGGGCCTGATGGCGCTGCGCCGCGAGTACGCCGAGGCCAAGCCGCTGCACGGCGCCCGGGTCGCCGGCTCGCTGCACATGACGGTGCAGACCGCCGTCCTGATCGAGACCCTGGTCAGCCTGGGCGCCGACGTCCGCTGGGTCTCCTGCAACATCTTCTCCACGCAGGACCACGCCGCCGCCGCGATCGTCGTCGGCCCGCACGGCACCCCCGAGGAGCCGAAGGGCGTGCCGGTCTTCGCGTGGAAGGGCGAGACGCTCGCCGAGTACTGGTGGGCCACCGAGCAGCTGTTCAACTTCCGGGACTCCAGCGGCGAGCTCGTGGGCCCGAACATGATCCTCGACGACGGCGGCGACGCCACCCTGCTCGTCCACAAGGGCGTCGAGTTCGAGAAGACCGGCGTGGTGCCCACGGTCGACGACGAGGACCTCACGGTCTCCGAGGAGTACCGGGTCATCCTCGACGTCCTGCGCCGCTCGCTCGCGGAGAACCCGCAGAAGTGGACCACGGTCGCGTCGGACATCCGCGGCGTCACCGAGGAGACCACCACCGGCGTGCACCGGCTCTACCAGCTGGCCGAGCAGGGCCTCCTGCTGTTCCCGGCGATCAACGTCAACGACTCGGTCACCAAGAGCAAGTTCGACAACAAGTACGGCATCCGGCACTCGCTGATCGACGGCATCAACCGGGGCACGGACGTGCTGATCGGCGGCAAGGTGGCCGTGGTCTGCGGCTACGGCGACGTCGGCAAGGGCTCGGCCGAGGCGCTGTCCGGCCAGGGCGCGCGCGTCATCGTCACCGAGGCGGACCCGATCTGCGCGCTGCAGGCGCTGCTCGAGGGCTACCAGGTCGCGCGCCTGGAGGACGTCATCGAGCAGGCCGACATCGTCATCACGACGACGGGCAACAAGGACATCGTCACCGTCGACCTGATGAAGAGGATGAAGCACCAGGCGATCCTCGGGAACGTCGGGCACTTCGACAACGAGATCGACATGGCCGGGCTGGCCCGCATCGAGGGCATCATCCGGATCAACATCAAGCCGCAGGTCGACGAGTGGGTCTTCCCGGACGGCCACTCCATCCTGGTGCTGTCCGAGGGCCGGCTGATGAACCTCGGCAACGCGACGGGCCACCCGTCCTTCGTGATGAGCAACAGCTTCTCGAACCAGGTGATCGCGCAGGTCGAGCTGTTCACCAGGCACGAGGAGTACAACAAGGACGTCTACCGGCTGCCGAAGGTCCTCGACGAGAAGGTCGCGAAGATCCACGTGCAGGCGCTGGGCGGCGAGCTGACGAAGCTCACCAAGGACCAGGCCGAGTACATCGGCGTCGACGTCGAGGGCCCGTTCAAGCCGGAGCACTACCGCTACTAGCGGCTCCGCCGCCCGTGCGCGGTAAGTGGTGCCGGAGCACTACTTACCGCGCACGGCAGCGGTTAGGGTTGGCTGGTGACCGCCGCTCCCCTCCCCGAAGGTTCCAGCGGCGACGGGTGGCAGTACTGCGCCCAGGGGCACAAGCACTGGGGTCTCTACGGGGCGGCCGGCCTGCTGGTCCGCTCGGGCGGCCTGGTGCTGCTCCAGCACCGGGCGCTGTGGAGCCATCACGGCGGCACCTGGGGCATCCCGGGCGGCGCGCGGCACTACGGCGAGTCCGCCGAGTCGGCGGCCCGGCGTGAGGCCGCGGAGGAGTCGGAGCTCGACACCGCGCCGCTGCTCGAGACCGCCCGGTTCGTCGACGACCACGGCGGCTGGAGCTACACCACGGTCGTCGTCTGCGCGGCCGAGGCGCTGCCGGTCGCGATCCGCGGCGGGGAGAGCGTGGAGTTCTCCTGGTTCCCCGCGGCGTCGCTCGGCACTCCCGAGGGCCCGGAGCTGCACCCGGGTTTCGCTGCCTCCTGGCCCCGCGTCTCCACCCTGTGAGTGCGGATGGTCGCTCCGGCGACTATCGCCACTCACGACCGAGGAGGGCCGCGGCGAGGGCGGGGATGTCGGTGTCGCCCTCCAGCACCGTCCAGGGGCTGAGCCACTCCGCGGCCGCGAGCTCCCGGTAGACCGCGTCGGTGCGTTCCTGCAGCCCCTCGTCGGACTCGTAGGCGTCGCGCGCCCGGCCCGGATCGGCCGCCGCCCGCCGTTCCGCCCGCTCCGCGGCCACCTCCCGCGGAGTGGCGAGCAGCAGCTGGTGGTCCGGCACGGGGATGCCGAAGCGCGCGATCTCCAGCTCCCGCACCCAGCCGACGACCTCGCCGTCGGCCCCCTGCTTCAGCCTCGCCGCGTTGTAGGCGGCGTTGCTCGCGACGTACCGGTCGACGAGGACGACGTCGTGCGCGGCGAGGAGTTCCCGCAGCCGGGGCGCGGCGTCGCGGCGGTCGAGGGCGAACAGCACGGCCATCCCGTGCACCGAGTCGGCGAGGTCGCCGAGCCGGCCGTACAGGGCGTCGCGCGCCAGCTCGGCGTGGACGTCGGCCTCGTAGCGGGGGAAGGCCAGGGTGGCGACGCGTGCCCCGCGCTCCTGCAGCGCGGCCACCAGCGCGGCGGTCAGCGTGGCCTTGCCGGACCCGTCGAGCCCCTCGATCACGATCAGCCGCCCCACGGGACCGGACGGTAGCGGAGCGCAGGCCGGCCGTCCGACGTCACCCGATAGCGTGGCCGCCTCGCTGATCGTGAGGGGTGCGCCGGCGGGCGCGGGTAGGGGACGGTGTGCTGAACGAGGGCGTGCACGAACGGCTGCGCACGCCGGGGCTCGAGGCCGACCTGGCACGCGTCGCGGAGCTGGTGCCGCAGTGGGCATCGGTCGAGGAGGCGAACCAGGCCGAGGTGTTGACCCGGCACGTCGCGGCCGCCGAGATGCTGACCATCGTCCTGCGGGGCGAGGGCTTCGACACCGCCGTGGTCGGGGACGGGACCCGGGCGCTGCCCGCCGTGCGGGACATGCG
>NZ_JBEZDN010000089.1:5187-32553 GCF_040648315.1 Pseudonocardia sp. NPDC049154 | reverse complement strand
GCGGCCCCCGCGTTGGCTCCACGCCCCCCACGCCCGGCGCCCGGGACCTCACTCTCCGCTCAGCGCCTCCGGCAGCGGGGCCTCGATCGCCTGCAGGCGCGGCAGCACCTCGGCGGCGAACAGCCGCATCGACCGCTCGGCGGTCTCGGCGCTCATCCCACCGAAGCGTGGGTTCACGATGAACTCGACCGCGCCGGTCTTCTGCTGGATGAACCTCAACTTCTCGAAGACCTGGTCCGGCGTGCCCCAGGCCTGCGGGCGCGCGGCGAACTCGAGCATCTGCGCGTCCTTCTCCGGGTCGGTGCCCGGCCCCAGGTAGGGCGGCACCGTCGCGTAGTGCTCGTAGCCCTTGACTCCGATGAACTGGGACGGGTTGTCGAGGCCGTACTGCTTGGCGCTGCTGTTGTAGCTCTCCAGCATGTTCTTCGACATCACCGCCCAGGCCTCCTCCTCGGTATCGAAGCAGGCCAACATCACCTGGACGCTGGGCTGGGTGGGCTCGAGGCCGATGCTGCGGCGGATCTTGTTGACCTGCTGGATGTCGTCGGCGTACTCGTCCCAGCTCTTGGTGTTCGTCATGATCACGCCGTTGCCGGAGTTGGCCACGATCGGCAGCGTCTCGGGGCTCTGCCAGGCGATGCGCATCCGCTCGAGAAGCCGCTCGGGATTGCGGAACCCCGGGCGGATCGAGGTCTCGGGGATCTGGAAGTGCTCACCCTCGAAGGAGAACCACTCGTTCGTCAGGGCCCGGCGTAGAATCTCCAGGGACTCCGCGAACCGGCCGCGCGCGTCCTTCATCGGGACCCGGAACCGGTCGAACTCGTGCTTGGCCGCGCCTCGGCCGAGCCCGATGGTGAGCTGTCGACCCTGCAGCATGTTGTCGAGGACGCTGATCTGGTCGACCACCGCCAGCGGGTCGTACCAGGGCAGGACGACGACGATCGAGCCGAAGTCCAGCGAGGTGGTGCGGCCCGCCATGTAGGTGAGGTGCTGGAGCGCGCCACCGGTCATCGCGTACGGGCTGAAATGGTGGTCGACAGCCCAGTAGGAGTCGAATCCGAGCGGTTCGACCAGACCCGCGAGGTGGAGGTCCTCCTCGTAGATCTGCTGGTCGGTGACCGCAGGCGGACCGGGCTGCTTCGACTTGAAACGGTCCCAGTCCGTGTAGTTCTGGAAGTAGAGATGGACACCGATCTTCATGGTCACTTCCTCGACGAGTCCGACGTCAGCGGCCGCGGGCGGAGCGGTTGCCGGGGCTCAGGAGCAGCAGCAACTCGAATCCGATTTGAATCTGGTCGTGCCAGGATCGCAGGCACCCCCACCCCCGTCAAGACCGAACGGGGGGACCCCCCACTTGACGGAGCCGCAGGCCCGGGTGTTCGATTCCGACTCGGCTTCGAACCTAGTCCGGTTCGAAACCGCAACCCGCCGCCGTCGTCCCCGAGGAGCCCCGGTGCCCGACCAGACCCTGACGACCACGGTCACCCCGCTGATCAACGGCCTGCGGTTCGCCGAGGCCCCGCGGTGGCACGCGGGGTGGCTCTACTTCTCCGACATCTTCGCCCACCGGGTGCTGCGCGTCGACGAGGCCGGGACCCTGGAGACCGTCCACGAGTTCGACGACGGGGTGCACCCGTGTGGTCTGGGCTTCCTCCCCGACGGCCGGCTGCTGATCGTGAACATGGCCCGCCCCGAGATCCTCCGACTGGAGGCGCCGGGCGAGGTCGCCGTCCACGCCGATCTATCCGACCTGGCCGTCGGCGGCCTCAACGACATGGTCGTCGACGCGCAGGGCCGCGCCTATACGGGCTCGATGGGCACCCACGACCCCGCCGCGCCGCGCCCGGTCGATCCGGACGGTCGGGTGATCCTCGTCGAGCCGGACGGGTCCGCGCGCGTCATCGCCACCGAGGTGGACGACCCGAACGGCCCGGTCCTGCTGCCCGACGGCACCTATGTCGTCGCCTCGTTCCCCTCCGCCCAGCTGATCGGTTTCGACCGCGCGCCGGACGGCACACTGACGAACCGCCGGATCTGGGCCGACCTGGCCCCGTACAGCGCCGACGGCATCGCCGCGGACGGGGCGGGGGCGGTCTGGACGGCCTCGCCGCTGCAGGGGGTGGTCCGGCGGGTCGTGGCGGGCGGCGAGGCCACCGACGTGGTCACGATCTCGGAGGACATCATCGCGAAGATGCCTCTGGCCTGCGCGCTCGGCGGCCACGACGGCCGGACCCTGTTCGTGTCGTGCCTGCTCGGCGGGGTGGCGGCGATCTCGGCCGGCACCACCGAGTCCGTGATCGAGACGGTCCGCGTGTCCGTTCCCGCCGCGTAGGACCCCGCTCCCCGATCGAGGAGGCACCGTGGAGTTCGGGCTCTACTTCGCACAGCAGCTCCCCCGTCCCTGGGGCCCCGACGACGAGCTGGACCTGTTCCAGGAGAGCCTGGACCAGGTCGAGCTGGCCGACCGCCTCGGTTACGGCTACGCCTGGGCCCCCGAGCAGCACTTCCTGGAGGAGTACTCGCACTCCTCGGCGCCCGAGGTCTTCCTGGCGGCGGCAGGCCAGCGGACCCGGACGATCCGGCTGGGACACGCCGTCGTCCTGATGCCCCCGGGGTACAACGAACCGGCGCGGGTCGCCGAGCGGATCGCCACGCTCGACCTGCTCACTCGCGGGCGCGTCGAATTCGGCATCGGGCACTCCAAGACCCGGGTCGAGCTGGAGGGCTTCGGCGTCGATCCGCGGCTGCGTCACGAGATGTCTCTGGAGGCGCTGGGCCAGGTCACTGAGATGATGGCCCGGGAACCCTATCCGGGGCATGTCGGGACGCACTTCTCCATGCCGGCCCGCAACCTCGTCCCCAAGCCGGCGCAGCGCCCCCACCCGCCGCTCTGGATCGCCTGCTCGGACGACGAGACGGTCCGGCTCGCCGCCCGACTGGGCATCGGGGCGTTGGCCCACTCCTTCTTCGACGCGGCCGAGGCCCACGCGGTCGTCGAGGGCTACACCGAGACCTTCAAGCGGGACTGCGTGCCGATCGGGCACACGGTGAACCCCCGGGTCGCCACGATGGTCCCCTTCCACTGCCATCCCGACGCCGAGGTCGCGCGCACCCGTGGCGAGAGAGCTGGCAGCTTCTTCACCTACGCCGTGCGGCACTACCATGTGTTCGGCCGGCACCGACCGGGCGACACGAACCTGTGGGAGCGCTCGGAGATCGTCCGCAAGGAGCTGGGCGGGTCGATCCCCCACCGCGGCGGGCATGCGATCGGCTCCCCGGAGGAGGTCACCGCGCTGCTGCGCGGGTACCAGGAGGCCGGGATCGACCAGACGATCCTGCTCCACCAGTTCGGACGGCTGCCCTACGACCAGGTCCGGGCGTCCTTGGAACTGTTCGCCGCGGAGGTCATGCCCGGCTTCGCCGCGGAGCACGCCGCGATCCGGGCGCGGCGAGACGAGGAGCTGGCCCCGTACGTCGAGGCCGCCCTGGCTCGCAGGGAGCGGGGGGCCCCGGCGCCCGCGCCGCTCGTCGACGCCTACGGGCTGAGCAGGCCCCCGGTGGAGGACCCCGATGCCCATCCCCCACACATCCGGGACGTGCTCCTCGAGCTCGCCCGGATGGCCGCCACGGCGCGGCGCCTCGACTCCTGAGGGCGCCTCAACAGGGATGGATGCCCGCGAGCGCGAGGCGCACCAGGCGCCGCGCGGTCGCGGAGTCCTTCTCGGTCGCCGTCCCGATCGCGTTCATCAGGGTCATGAGGTCCTGGCCGGTCACCCCGGCCCGCACCACGCCCGCGGCAGCGGCGCGGTCCACCAGGACCTGCAGCTCGTCGATCAGCCGGTCCGTCACACAGATCTCGTCGGCTGTGAGGCCGTCCCCCTCGGAGCCTGCCAGGGCGATCCCGAGCCCGCGGTTCTCCGCGATGTAGGCCGTGGTCTCCTCGATCCAGGTGTCCAGCTCGGCGGCCGGGTCCACGCCCGGCTGCGCCGCGGCGTGGTCGCAGAGCTGCTCGACGCCCTCCCGGTACACCGCCTCCAGCAGCACATGCCGGGAGGGGAAGTGCCGGTGCAGGGTCGCCGAGCCGAGGCCCGCGCTGCGCGCGATCTCCTCGAGCGACGCCTGCGCGCCGTCTCGACGGATCAGCTCGGCGGCCGCCGCGATCAGCCGCTCGCGGTTGCGGCGGCCGTCTGCGCGCAACGTCTTCACCGGTGACACGGCGATCCTCTCCTCGACAAGCGGGGTGGCCCTCGATATCGTAGCTCAGGCGTAAATGGGGTGGTACCCCACTTCTAAGGAACGATCAGAGGAGTCTTCTCATGAAGGAATTCGTGCTGGTCACGGGCGCGACGGGGCAGCAGGGCGGCGCCGTCGCGCGGGCCCTCCTCGCGGCCGAGACGCCGGTCCATGCCCTCGTCCGTGATCCCGACAGCCCTCGCGCCCGCGCCCTGGCCGAGCTCGGAGCCCAGCTGGTCCGCGCGGACCTCGACGAGCCGGAGTCGCTCAAGCCCGCCCTTGACGGGGCCCGCGGCCTGTTCTCGATCCAGAACCCGGACTTCACCGACCTGGCCGGGGACACCGAGATCGTCCGGGCCCGGGCCCTCGCCGCGGCGGTCGCGGCAGCGGGGGTCCCGCAGATCGTGCACACCTCGGCGTCGGGGGCCACCCGGGTCATCGACGAGGAGCGCTGGGGTCCGTTCGTCCGCCACGCGTTCCGGGTCAAGGCCCTCACCGAGGACGCGCTGCGCGAGGCGGGCGCCGTCTCCACCACGATCCTGCGCCCGTCCGCCTTCATGGAGAACTTCCTGGCGCCCTCGTACTTCTACGCGCCGGGGTCGGCCGAGAAGCTCCTCGTCGGCTACGACGTGGACGTGCCGCAGGCCTTCGTCGCGGTCTCCGACATCGGGTCGGCGGCCGCCGCCGCGTTCGCGGACCCGGCCCGGTTCGACGCCGTCGAGCTCGAGCTGGCGGGCGAGCGGATCAGCCTGCGGGCGGCCGTCGCCACCCTGTCCAGGGTCTGGGGGCGGCCGCTGACCCTTCCGGAGAGCCGGGAGGCGGCGGTCGCCGACGGGCTCGCCGAGGTCTTCCAGCAGTCCCAGACCTACCTGAGCCTTCACCCCGCCCCGGCGTTCCCGGAGTACCTGCGGGCCTTCGGTCTGCCGACCACCTCGCTGGAGGAGTGGGCGCGCAGCGTCGCCTGAGCCGATCGACCGGGTCGATCGACCCGCGATCAGGAGGATTCGATGCGAGACGTCAGCACCACCGCGATCGCGGCGATCGAGCGGTCGGTCCTCGCGGACTACGCCACCTACTTCGAGGATTTCCAGCGAGGCGACGCCGCCGCCATCGCCGCCCACTTCACCGCGCCGCTGAGTCGGGTCTCGAACGCGGGCACCGCGGTGTCGCTCACGCGGGCCGACGTCGAGGACTGGCTCGTCGGGTCGCGGGCTCGGTGGGCCGAGCGGGACTACGGTCGTTCGATGACCACATCCCGCACCGTGACCGTGCTCGACGACCGGACGGCGCTGCTGGCGGCCCGGGGCACCCGACACGACCGCTCGGGCGCCCCGATCGAGGACTTCGACGTGCGCTACGTGCTGGTCCGTACCGACGACGACCGCGATCCGCCAGCGATCGCTGGCGGATCGCGGTCGTCGTCTCCGTCGACCCGGACGGGCCCGGTTCCGCGGAACCCGGCCGGGGACTCACTTGAGGGCGAGCGGGTTCACCGGGGACCCGACCGCGCCCACGAACTTGATGGGCGGGCCGGAGAAGAGGAACTCGTAGACCCCGTCCCGGGCGCAGTCCTCGGCGAGCTCCTCGAAGTCGAGGATCTCGCCCAGCGGCATGCCCATGTCCCGGATGAGCACGCAGTGCACGGCGAACTTCTCGTCCCCCTCACCGGGGAGCACCTCGATCGCCCAGTTGTCCGAGCAGAGCGCCGCCACGTCGCGATCGGACAGCCATTGCGCGCAGGCCAGGCCGATGCCGGGCTCGCCGTCCATGAAGGCCTTCGCGTCCCCGGTCGTGGTGAACACCCTCCGCCACCCCGTGCGGATGAGCAGGATGTCCCCGGGCCCCACCCGCACGCCTTGGGTCTCGGCGGCCTCGTCGAGGTCGTCGGGGGTGATCGCGTAGCCGCGCTCGAGCCAGTCCACCCCCTTGAGGCGGGCGATGTCCAGCAGCACCCCGCGTCCGACGATGCCCTTGCCGAGCTTGTCGATCGCGAGCTTCCCTGCGCCGCGTGGACCCACCTCCGAGGTGGGGTAGCCGTTGTAGAGCCGGTCGTCGTAGAACACGTGGGACAGCCCGTCCCACTGGGAGGCGGCCTGCAACGGCATGAAGACGTAGTCGTCGGCGAAGTGCATGCCACCGGGGTAGACCTGCCCGGCCCCGGTGTCCCGCATGAGGTGTACGGGATTGATCCGCGCACCGCCGGGTTGGGGCCCGTCGGCGGCGAAGGGGATGCCGAGGTCGAAGATCCGGCCGGTGCGGACGAGTCCCGCGGCCGCAACCACCGCCTCGGGGGTGATGAGGTTGAGCGTGCCCAGCTCGTCGTCCGGGCCCCAGCGCTGCCAGTTGCTCAGCCTGCGGCCGACCTCGCGGAAGCGTTCCATCGTCAGACCCCGATCGCCCGGCCGACGAGGTCGCGGTGATGGGCGGGGGTCCCCAGCAGGAACTCGCCGCTCTTCGCCCGCTTGTAGAACAGCTGGGCGGGATGCTCCCAGGTGAACCCGATTCCGCCGTGCAGCTGAATGGCCGCCCCGGCCGCGTGGGTGAACGTGTCCGAACAGACCGCCTTCGCCACGGACGCAGCCAGCTCGACCTCGGGATCGCGCTCGGCCACGGCCCGCGCGGCGTCCTGTGCCGCCGACCGCGCCGACTCGAGGGCGACGAGCACGTCCGCCAGCTTGTGCTTCACGGCCTGGAAGGTGCCGATCGGCCTGCCGAACTGGTGCCGGACCTTCGCGTAGTCGACCGTCATCTCCAGGACCCGTAGCGCTCCGCCGACCTGCTCGGCCGCCAGGGCCACCGCGGCGAACCGCAGTGCCCGCCGCACCCCCTCCCAGGCCTGTCCGCTGCGGCCCACCAGCACGGCGGGCGTCGACTCGAACGTGACGTGCGAGAGCGGGCGGGTCAGGTCCAGCGTCAGCTCGACGTCCACCGCGCAGCCCGGGGCCCGCGGCTCGACCGCGAAGAGCGAGAGTCCGTCCGAGGTGTGTGCGACGACCAGCAGCAGGTCGGCAACGTGTGCGGTCGGGACGAAGCGCTTTCGGCCGGTCAGGGTCCACCCGGCTCCGTCCGGCTCGGCCCGCATCCGGACGGCGGTCTCGTCCCAGCCGCCCTCCTCCTCGCCGAGCGCCAGCGTCGCGATCAGCTCACCACCGGCGATCGCCGGCAGGTACCGCTTGCACGCCTCCTCGTCCCCGCTCTCCAGCAGGACGTTCGCGGCCAGCGCGATGGTGGCGAAGAACGGCGAAGGCAGCAACGCCCTGCCCATCTCCTCGAAGACCACGCACAGCTCCTCGTAGCCGAACCCGGCGCCGCCGTGGGCCTCCGGGACCCCCATCCCCTGCAGGCCGAGCTGATCGGCCATCAGTGCCCAGACCTCGCGGTCGTACCCTGCGGGATCCTCCATGAGCCTGCGAACGTCGGCCTCGGTGGAGCGTCGCTCGAGGAACTGCCGGACCACCCGGCGGAGGTCCTCGCGGGCGTCGTCGACGCCCATGGTGTCGGTCATGTCAGCCCCGTGGGATCTGGGAGAAGGGGAGGTGCTTGTCGCTGCGCGGTTCCGGCGGCAGGCCGAGCACCCGGTCGGACAGGATCGTGCGCATGATCTCCGACGTGCCGCCCTCGATCGTCTGCGCCCGCGAGCGCAGGAAGCGGCGCCGGAGATCGGCCTCGTCACGCCGCCGCAGCGACTCCTCGGTGTAGGCGTGCGGTTCGTAGGAGTCGTAGAGCAGGCTCTCGTCACCGAGCAGGTCCAGGCAGAACTCCAGGGCGTCCTGGTTCAGCTCGGCGTAGACCAGCTTGCCGATCGAGCCCTCGGGCCCGGGGATGCCCGCCGTCCGGTTGGCGGCGGCACGGACGGTGTTGAGCCGCTGGACCCGCGCCCGGATCCACAGGTCGATCATCCGGGTGCGCAGCTCCGGGGCCCGCTCGCGTCCGTGGTAGAGGTCCAGTGCGATCTCGGCGGGCCCCTTCTCGTCGCGCTGCCGGTTGAACAGGACGCGCTCCTCCATGAGCGTCGTCATCGCGACCTTCCAGCCCGCCGACACCGCACCGACGCGCGCGGAGTCGGGGACCCGGACGTCGGTTAGGTAGACCTCGTTGAACTCGGCCTCGCCGGTCATCTGGCGTAGTGGCCGCACCTCGACGCCCGGTGCGTGCATGTCCAGCAGGAAGTAGGTCAGGCCGCGGTGTTTGGGCAGCTCGGGATCCGTGCGGACGATCAGCATCCCGATGTCGGAGATGGTCGCCATCGAGCTCCACACCTTCTGCCCGTTGACGATCCAGTCGTCGCCGTCGCGCACGGCGCGGGTATTCAGACCCGCGAGGTCCGACCCGGCGCCGGGCTCGGAGAAGAGCTGACACCAGCGCTCGTCCCCGACGAACAGCGGCCGCAGGTAGCGCTCCTGCTGCGCCCGGTCCCCCCAGGCGACCACGGTCGGGGCACCCATCGCATAGCCGAGCCGGTTGGTCTCGGCGCCGTCGGGCGCCCCCGCCTCCGCCAGCCGTAGGACGACGTCGCGCTGCAGCTGCGGCGCGAGGCCCAGCCCACCCAGCCCGATCGGGAAGTGCACCCAGGCCAGCCCGGCGTCGAACTGGGCCGCCAGGAAGTCCCGCCACGGGGTCCGCGCGGGCGGATGGTCGCGCAGGAGCTCCGCGGTGCGCTCCCGGACGAGGCCGGCGTCGGAGGTCGCGGTGGCGCCCATCAGATGAACCCCTCCGCCCGGAACGCGCCGTCGCGCCAGTCGAGGGCCGCCTGCAGCCCACCCTCGTCGAGCTTCTCGCGGAAGGTGCGCGCCCCGGGCCGGACACTGCCACTGAACGAGTGCCAGGACCAGGACTGGTCGAAGTGGGTCTTCATGCCCTGGATCTCGTAGGCCTGGTTGACCGAGTGCTTGTTCGCGGACAGCAGCGCCGGGGCGATCGACGAGATCGCGCGCAGCTCGCGCGACGTCTCTTCCTCGAGCCGGTCGGCGGGGAAGGACTTCACGACCCAGCCCATCCGGGCGGCCTCGGCGCCGGTGACCGAGTTGCCGGTGAGCTGCAGGTACTTCGCGTGTGCCATGGTCATCTTCCACGGGAAGTACGGCACGTCCGGACTGGTCATACCGCGCATCGGCGGGTAGCCGATCCGGGCATCGTCGGCCACGAAGGCGATGTCGCACATCGACATCAGCTCGGTGCCGCCCGCCAGGCAGTGCCCGTGCACCATCGCGACGACGGGCTTGAGCAGGTCCCAGATCGTGTACCAGTCCCGCACGCAGCTGCGCGCCCACTGGTCGGTCCAGCCGTCGAACTCCGCCGCGTCCACCCACCGTTCGGGCCGGATCCCGTCGTCGCGGTAGTAGTCCCGGGTCTGCTTGCCGCTGGTCTTCGGGCCCGTCGACAGGTCGTACCCCGCGCTGAACGACGGCCCGTTGGCCCGGATCAGCACGACCGCGACGTCGTCGTCGGCCTCGGCGGTGCGTAGTGCGTGGATGATCTCGCGGCGCATCAGGTAGCTGAGCCGGTTGCGCTTGTCGGGGACGTTCAGGGTGATCGTCGCCAACCGGTCGGCCACCGAGTAGAGGATCTCCTCGTAGGCCGCCGGGGTGTCTGTCGTGGTCACGAGCGGTCCGATCTGGTGAGGGGGTCGGGCGGGTCGATGCGGGCCCGGAGCTCCCGTTTGAGCACCTTGCCCGCGGCGTTGCGCGGTAACGGGTCCGGACCGATGAGGAACCGGGTGGGGATCTTGAAGGGGGCCAGCCGGAGGCCGGCGTGGTCGCGCAGGTCCGCGGCGGTCACCACCGCACCCGGCCGGACCTGCACGATCGCGGCGACCTCCTCGCCGAGCAGCGGATGGGGCACACCGACGACGGACACGTCCTCGACGCCCGGGTGATCGCCGAGCCGTTCCTCCACCTCGGCGCAGTAGACGTTCTCACCGCCCCGGATCACGACGTCCTTGATCCGGTCCACGATGAACACGAAGCCCTCGGCGTCCCGGCGGACCAGGTCGCCGGTGCGGAACCAGCCGTCCGGGCCGAACGCTCCGGTGTCCTGGCCCCAGTAGCCGCGGGCGACGTTCGGGCCGCGGAACCAGGCCTCACCGACCTCGTCGGTCCCGACGTCCGCGCCGTCCGCCCCGACGACCCGAACCTGCGACGTCGGGAAGGGCCGCCCGACGGACAGCGGGCGGCGGAAGTAGTCGCGCGAGCCGATCATCATCATCGCGCCCGTGGTCTCGGTGAGCCCGTACCCGGTCCCGGTCCCCGTGCGACCCTCGAACAGGGTCTTGATCCGGCCGACCAGCGCCGCGGTGGACTGCGCGCCACCGGTGGCCAGGGTGCGCAGCGATGGCAGCCGCACGCCGGTCCGCTTGACCTCGTCCATCAGCTGCCGGGCGACGGACGGGACGGCGGTGAGCGAGTCGACCCGCTCGCGTTCGATCAGCTCGACGGCCCGGCGTGGGTCCCAGCGGTACATCAGGACCAGGTGCAGCCCGGTGACCGCGGCCGAGACGACCCGGGGCAGGTAGGCGACATGGAACAGCGGTCCTGTGACCAGCATCGTCGGCCGCTCCGGGGGCGGCGGCGGGGCCTCGCCGCGGGCCCGGGCGAGCTCGGCCTCCACGAGCGCGTGCACCCGCATGTTCATCAGCGTCGTGAGGTGGGCACGGTGGGTGGCCACCGCGCCCTTGGGGCTGCCACTGGTTCCCGAGGTGTAGAGGATCGTGGCGTCGTCGTCCGGGTCGAGCGGCACGGTGGCCGGGTCGAACCGGCGGTGCTCCCCCGCCAGCACGGCCACCCACTCGTCGTCCCCGCGCACGGTCGCACCCGGGCGGACCTCGACCACGGCGAGCAGGTCGGGCAGCTCGGCCCGCCGGGCCTGGACGCCCTCGGCGCGCTCGCGGTCCGCGACCAGCACCCGGGCGGCGCAGTCGGCGAGGGCACCGGCCAGCTCGGCGCCGGTCCACCAGCCGTTGAGGGGCACGCAGACGGCACCGACGCTCACCGCCGCCGCGAAGACCACGATCCACTCCGGGTAGTTCCGCATCGCGACGGCGACACGGTCGCCCTTGCGGATCCCGTACCGGTCGACCAGCAGCGTGGCGAACCGGCCCACGAGATCCTGGTGCTCCGCCCAGGTGCGGTGCTCGTCCTCGTGGGTGAGGGCGAGCCGCTCGCCCCAGCGCCCTCCCCCCGCCAGGACCTCGCGCAGGCTGGCGGGGGCGTGGACGTAGACGGGCAGCTCGACGCCCCGGACGCGCGCGTGGCGGAGGGCGAACTCACCGTCCCCGCCGGTCAACCGGGCGATGATCGCGGCGCGGCGTTCGGTCTCGTTCACTCGCCGACTCCTTCGCGGCGGCCCGGGCGGCGCCACGATGCGCTCCTGGCGGGCTGCCTGCACTCGGTGACCGATGTTATCGTACAGGATACCAAACCAGTAGTACTGGATCCCATCTAGCGTCCTGTCCAGAGCGGGGGCCGCTTCTCCAGGAAGGCCCGGGCCCCCTCGGCCGCGTCCACCGAGGCGCGCACGCGCGCCGCGAGATCCGCCTGCCTGCCGAACCCGGTGGCGTCCGCCGACCACCCTGCTGTAAGGACCCGTTTCGTCGCGGCGACCGCGAGCGGGCCGTTCGCGGCGACCCGGGCGGCGAGGTCGCGCGCGACGACGAGTGCCTCCCCGTCCGCGACGAGGCGGTTCACCATGCCGAAGCGGTGCATCTCGGCGGCGGGGTACCGGTCTCCCAGCAGCGCGATCTCCATCGCCCGGTGGTGCGGGACCCGAGCAGGGAGCCGGAGCAGACCCCCGCCTGCCGCGATGAGCCCGCGTTTCACCTCCGGCAGGCCGAAGACCGCGGACCGTGCCGCGACGACCAGGTCGCACGCCAGCGCGATCTCCATGCCACCGCCCAGCGCGGGCCCCTCGACGGCGGCGATCAGCGGAGTGGCGGGAGGCCGTTGCACCACCCCCGCGAAGCCACGGCCCTCGACCGTCGGCCGCTCCCCTGCGCCGAACGACCGGAGATCCATCCCCGCGCAGAAGAACCCGCCCGCGCCCGTGATGATCCCGGCCCGCAGCCGCGGATCGGCGTCGAGCCGGTCCATCGCCGCGGCCACGCCCTCCGCCACGGCGCGGTTCACGGCGTTGCGGACCTGCGGGCGGTTGATCGTCACCAGCAGGACGCCGTCGGCGGCCTCGACCAGTACCGCGTCACCCCGCGTCGAGGGTTCGTCCGCACGCTCGTTCACGCCTGCACCGCACCAAGCATTTCGTTGGTGTGCTCGCCGAGCAGCGGGGTCGGTGTCGTGCCTGCGGGGGTGAACCCGCGGTACCGGGCGGGGGTGCGGACCGCGAGCTCGGTGCGGTCCCCCTCCCCCACCGTGACGGCCAACCCGGCCTCGGCGAACGCGGCCGAACGGATCACCGAGCTCCAGCTGCGGACCGGCGAGGCCATCACGCCCGCCGCGGTGAGGATCTCCACCCACTCGGCCACGGTGTGCCCGGCCAACGCCTCCTCCAGTGCGGCGGCCAGCTCGACCGGATGGCGGGACCGTTCGACCTGGTCGCGGAACCGGGGGTCGGTGCGCAGGTCGGGACGACCGAGGGTCTCGGTGAGCAGGGTCCAGTGCTTCGGCACGTAGGCGAAGAGCATCAGCCAGCCGTCGGCCGCCCGGAACGGACCGGACGGGGCGACGGCCAGCGACGCCCGCCCGGTCTCGGTCAGGTGGGCGTGCTCCGGCGCGGTGTGCAGTTGGCGGGTGACGTGGGGCGCCTGCAGACTCACCGCCACGTCGTAGAGGGCGACCTCGACGACGTCCCCCTCGCCGTGGCGCTCTCGGGCCAGCAGCGCGGCCAGGATCGCCTGCGCCAGCACGTGCCCGCTGCCGGCGTCGACGACGGTCGGCGCAGGTAGCAGTGGCGCGCCGCCCGCGCCGACCAGGCCGGTGAGCAGGCCGGACTCGGCCTGGATCAGCGCGTCGATCCCCGGTCGCCGGTGTTGTGCGCCGTCCCCGGAGAAGGCGGAAAGCGAGGCGTACACGAGGCGGGGGTTGCGCCGGCGCAGCACGTCGGCGCCCAGCCCGAGCCGGTCGAGGACCCCGGGTCGGAAGCCCTGCACGAACACGTCCGCGGTGTCGGCCAGGGCCAGCAGCCGCGCGACGTCCTCCTCGCTGCGCAGGTCGAGCACTACCGACTTCTTGCCCCGGTGGTGGGGCAGGAAGTACGGCCGCAGCTCCTCCTGACCGGGGATCGTCGAGCGGATGTTGCGGCCCGCCTCACCGGTGGGCGGTTCGATCTTGACGACCTCGGCGCCGAGGTCGACGAGCACCTGCCCCGCGAGCGGGCCGGCCACATTGGACGTCAGGTCGAGGACCCGCATCCCGGTCATCGGGCGGCGGTCGGTCACGGTCCCTCCAGGGTGCCGACGGGGTACGACGCGCCTTCGGCCGGGTGCGCGAAGACGATGCGGACGGCTGATCCGGTCGTGGGCTCGACCGGGTCCGCGCCGGTGAGCCTGACCTGGAGCCACGGGCCCTCGACCAGCTCGACCAGTGCGGTGCGGAACGGCAGGGCGTCGGCGAAGGCCGGGTGCGGTGCCGCGTGCACAACGGCCCACGACACGAGGTGGCCGTGACCCGCGGCAACGACCCAGTCCAGTGCGCCGCAACAAGTCTCGACATCCGGTGGGTGCCAGGCGCCGCAGGACGTGCAGCGCGGGAGCACCAGCCGGTCCTGCGCGGCGGCGGCGAAGAAGGGGGCGGTCGCGGCGTCGGCCTCGATCGCGGGCCCGGGGACGGTCATCGTCGCCCCTCCCGAGGATGCGGGGAAAGGATCACGGTCGAGTGGTGGTCGAGGATGCCGCCGTTGCCGCTCACCATGACCACATCGCGGCGCGGGACCTGGCGCTCGCCCGCCCGGCCACGGGCCTGGATCACGGCCTCGGTGAGCGGCGTCATCCCCCAGAGGTAGTACCCGGAGAGCTGGCCGCCGCCGGTATTCACCGGCAGTGAGCCACCGGGTGCGGTGTGGCCTGCGGCGACGAAGGGCCCGCCCTCGCCTTTAGCGCAGAAGCCGTAGTCCTCCAGCGTGACGACGACGGTGTAGGTGTAGCAGTCGTAGAGCTCGAGCAGGTCGACGTCCTCCACCCGCAGCCCCGCCCGCCGCAGGGCCTCGAGTCCGGAGGTCGCGGCGCCCGCCGTCAGGCCGAAGCCGGACCCGCGGGCGGCCGGATGGCCGGGGTGGCCCTGCCCGAGGCCGAGGACGTGCACCGGCGGCTGGGCCAGGTCGGCCGCCCGGCCCGCCCGGGTGACGACAACCGCGGCACCGCCGTTGGAGACCAGGCAGCAGTCGAGCAGGTGCAGCGGCTCCGCGATCCACCGGGAGGCCTGGTGCTGCTCCAGGGTAAGCGGCTCGCGCCGCTGCGCGAGCGGATTGAGCGCGGCCCACCCCCGCTGCGCGACGGCCACGGCACCGAACTGCTCGCTCGTGGTGCCGTAGGTCTGCATGTGCCGACGGGCGGCGAGCGCGTACAGGACCGTCGGGTTCCCGCCCGCGACCGTGCGCAGGGCGGCGGCGCCGCTCGACGCGTACCGGCGGCGGGCGGCGTAGGCGGCCCCGGCGGACTCCCCCGCGCGGAGCGGGGCATCGGCGAAGACGCAGGCCACCACGTCGGCGAGCCCACAGGTCACGGCCGCGGCAGCATGGCCCAGCATCACACCGGCGGTGGCGCCGAAGGCCTGCATCTCACTCAGCAGCCGCAGGTCACGCCGGCCGAGCCTGCGCTGCAGGGAGACGTCGACGTCCCGCGTCGTGCCCGAACTGACCAGCAACCCGTCGACGTCGGCGAGGGTGAGGCCTGCGTCCGCGACCGCGCGACGCACGGCGTCCGCGGCGAGGTCCGGTGCACTGCGGCCGTAGACCCGGCCGACGTCGGTGATCCCGAGGCCGACGATCACGGCGTCCATTCGGGAGCCTCTCTGTTTCATATTTGGAACAGTGTGCTACATTCGCAACGTGACTGTAGAAAGGCCGCCGGACGGGCGTCAAGGCTCGCCTGCCGTCGACTCGGCCGCGCGGATCCTGGAGCTGCTCAGCCGCTACCGCACACGGGCCAGCACCCTGTCCGAGATCGCAGCCGCGCTCGACCTGCCCAAGAGCACCGCGCTCCGGATCCTGCGCACACTGCAGGCGCACTCGCTGGTCCAGCACGACGAGGAGACGCGGCGCTACCAGCTCGGGTTCTTCACCGCGGTCCTCGGATCCCGCGCCGCCGAGGGGCTGGACTCGTTCACCAGGACCCGTCCGTTCCTCGTCGAGATCAGTGAGCGGACCGGGCTGACCGCCGCGCTGATCCAGCGGGCGTCGGCGGACCGGCTGATGTACGTGGCCAAACAGCACGGCGTCGGCCCGAGCACGGTGCACATCTCCGTCGGCAACCGGTTCCCGATGTTCGAGGTCTCGTTCAGCCGATGGTGGGTCGCCTTTAGCGCCCCGGAGGAGCGAGAGGCGCTCGTCCCGGCGACCCTGCCGGCGGTCACCGACCGCGCCCCCACGGACCGCGAGGCCTATCTGCGCGACTGCGCCGAGCTGGGACCGCACAGCGTGCTCGTGACGCGGGACGAGTACGTGCCCGGCGTGTTCACCTCCTCCTGCGCCGCCCTGGACCCGCGGGGACAGCTGGAGGGCGTGGTCGTCGCGCTGGGGTTCTCCCAGTCCGTCGACGACGCCGCCGAGCGGACCGTCCGCGCGGTCATGGCCGACGCAGCCGTGCGTCTGAACACCCACGGCGCGCTCTGATGAATCCATTATTGACCTTAATGGATCCCATCTCGTAGGCTGATACGGCCGTCGGCCATCGGGAGACCACATGACGCAGGACCTGCCGTTCACCGGGGTGGTGGTCGTCGATCTGAGCCAGGGCATCGCCGGCCCCCTCGCCACGATGATGCTCGCCCAGTACGGCGCCACCGTGATCAAGGTGGAACCGCCGGGTGGGGACTGGCTGCGCGCCCCCGCACGGGTTCCGGGTGGCAACACCGGGGTCACGGTCTCGGGCAACATGGGCAAGCGCAGCATCTGCGTCGACCTCAAGTCCGAGCGGGGCGCGGAGATCCTGCGCCGCCTCATCGCGGGCGCCTCGGTGTTCGTTGAGTCCTACCGCCCGGGCGTCATCGGACGGCTTGGGTTCTCCTACGAGGACGTCACCACGCTGAACCCGGAAATCGTCTACGCCTCGGTGTCCGGCTTCGGACAATCCGGCCCGCACGCGCAGCGTCCGGCGATGGATCCCGTCCTGCAAGCTTACGCAGGTCTCATGGCCGAGCACGGGACCTTCCTCGACCGTCCGCACCGTCTGATCACGATCCCGGTGGATCTCACCGCGGCGTTGTTCACCTTCTCGGCCCTCTCGGTTGCGCTGTACGGCAAGCGGAGCCACGGGAAGGGCGCCTACCTCGACCTGAACCTGCTCCAGGCGGCGGCCTGGCTGGACCTGCACGCCCTGCACGAGCGGCTGCTCCACGACGGCAGGCTCGCCCCCCAGCCGACGATCTACGGGAACTACCGCACCGCGGACGGGGAAATCTTCCTCGCGGCGCTCAACGAGACCGAGTGGGCCAGGGTGCGCGCCGCCCTCGGGGACGACAACCGCCTCGTCGCCGACCGGTTCCGCCCCTACGGCGCGCTGCGGGCCCCCGAGCCGCACACCGGCGCCTCGGCGGAGCTGCGTGCCCTCGTCGCGGAGCTGCTGCTCGGAGGGACCACCGCGGAGTGGGTCGAGCGGTTCAACGCCCATCGGATCATGTGCGCGCCGGTCAACGACTCACTGACCTTCCTGCGGGACCCCCACGTCGAGCAGCTCGGGCTCTTCGAGCACCTGACCCAGCCGGGGCTCGACACCCCCGTGCCGATCCCGGGTCTGCCCGGGCCCGTCCCCATCCCCGAGGGCTCCCCGCGCTCGGTCTCCCCGCTCGCGGGCGCCGACACCGCGGATGTCCTCGCCGAGCACGGCTTCGCGGCGGCGGAGATCGAGGAGCTGCTCGCCGCGGGGGTCGTCGTGTCCTTCGCGGACTCGGCGGCCGTGGCCGCCGAGTAGCGGTGTCGAGCAGCGGTGGGGCTCACGGGGCGAACACGACGCCTGCCCCGTGCAGCCGGTCGATCTCGGCGACCGAGAGCCCCCCGAGGCCGAGCAGCTCGCGGGCCCCCTCCCCCAGCGCAGGCGTCCGGGCGACGTCCCCGACGCCACGGGGTCCGAGTCGCAGCGGCGCCGCGGGGGCCTCCACCACCGAACCGTCCGGGTGCTGCATCCGCGTCACCCCGGCACGCTCCCGCACGTGCGGCAGCTGCAGGCCCTCGGCCACGCTGAGCACCGGCGACACGCAGACGTCCTCCTCCCCGAACAGGGCCAGCCACTCCGCCCGGGTCCGGGTCGCCAGCACCTCGGCGACGGTGGCGCGCAGCCGGTCCTGTCGGGCGCGGTCGTGCTGGGCGCCCTCGTCGTCGATCCCGGTGAGCGCGCAGAACCGCCGCCAGAAGCGTTCTTCGAGCGCCGCCACCGCGAGCGGCTCACCGTCCGCGCACTGGTAGACGGCGTAGCAGGCGAGCTCCCCGTTGAGCATGCTGGTCTGGGGGCCCACCTCGCGGCCCAGCATCAGGGCCTGTGCCTGCGCGACGACCAGCGAGAACATCGCACCGTCGAACAACGAGGACTCGGCGACCACGCCCCGACGGGTCCGACCGGCCTGGTGCACCCCGCTCACCGCGGCCAGCGCGGCGAGGCTCGCGGCGAGCCAGTCGGCGACCTGCACCGGCGCCGGGGTCGGGTGCTCGTGGCGGGCCATCGACAGCACGCCCGCCATCGCAGCGTAGTTCAGGTCGTGCCCAGCCCGGGCGGAGAGTGGGCCTCCCGAGCCGTAGCCGGGCAGGGTGACGTAGCTCAGCGCGGGATTGCGCGGGCGCAGCGCGTCGGCACCCACCCCGAGCCGGTCGGCCACCCCAGGTCGCATGCCCTCGACCACGACGTCTACGGCATCGGCCACGGCGAGGTAGACCCGCCTGCCCTCCGGATGCCGGAAGTCCACCGGCAGACTCTTCTTGCCGCGGTCAAACACGAGGTGGTTGACGCCGATCCCCCGCACCAGCGGCTCCATGGTGCGGGCGTTGTCGCTGCCGTCGACGGGTTCGATCTTCCAGACGTCCGCCCCCAGCTCGGCGAGCAGCCACGTGGTGATGCATCCCACCCCGATCCAGGAGAGGTCCAGCACCCGGACGCCGGCGAGGGGCCCGGCCGCGTCCGCCACGGTCAGGGCACCAGGGAGGGTTGGAGCCCGTAGGACTCCACGAGCCGCCCCGCCTCGTCGTGGTCGTAGAGCAGGGCTGTCGAGTGCCGGAACAGCGCGTCGACCCGGTCCTCGGGACCGAACGGCCAGGTCCGGGCCTTGGCGGAGGCCACAATCCGGGTGTCCCCGACTTGTACGACCCAATCGCTGGTCTCACCGCTGTAGACGACGTCGGTGACCACGCCCGGGAGTCGCCCAAGGTCCGGAGCCACCGGCCCGGAACCCGGCGCGGCGAGAGTCACCTCGGTCGAGCGCAGGTACAGGTCGAAGTGGGTACCCGGCAGGTCACCCGCGACGGGCAGGTCGACCCGGACGTCCCCGCCCCCGACCGCCCAGCGTCCGTCCGGATCCCGGACGAGCTCCAGCTGGTTGCCGATGCCGAGGAACCGGGCGACGTAGGCGCTCGCGGGCCGGGAGAACAGGCTCGCCGGATCGGCCAGCTGCTCCACCTTGCCCTCCTTGAGGACCGCGACCACGGTGCCGAGCTGCATGGCCTCGGTCTGGTCGTGGGTGACGTAGAGCCCGGTGAACCCGAGGGTGCGGTGGAGGTCGCGCAGCTGATGACGCAGCTGCGCCCGCAGCCGGTAGTCGAGGTTGGACAGTGGCTCGTCGAAGAGCATCAGGCCCGGACGGGCTACGAGCGCGCGGGCCAGCGCGACGCGCTGCTGTTGCCCGCCGCTGATGGCCGACGGGATGCGATCCGCCAGCGCCTCGCACTCGACCAGCGCGAGCGCCTCGCGGGCCTGCCTGCTGCGCTCGTGGCTCTTCATCCCGCGCACTCGCAGGGGGTAGGCGACGTTCTGCTCGACCGTCATGTGCGGCCAGAGCGCGTAGTTCTGGAAGACCATCCCGATGCCCCGCTTGTGCGTCGGCACCTGGGTGCGGCCGTTCCGACCGAACATCAGCGAGCCGCCGATCTCGATCGTGCCGCCGTCCGGTGTCTCCAGGCCTGCCACGCAGCGCAGCAGGGTCGTCTTGCCACAACCGCTCGGCCCGAGCAACACCACCAGCTGCCCCTCGGACAGGGTGAGGCTCAGGTTGTCCACGGCCCGCACGCCCGCGGAGCCGAACCACTTCATCAGGCCGTCGATCCGTACTTCGCTCAACTCGGTGCTCCAGCGTTGTGAGGGTGGGCGGCTAGATCTTGTCGACGGTGTTGCCGCCGGCGATGAGCCAGGAGATCCCGATGCCGACCAGCGTCACCGCGAGCATGAGCAGCGACAGGACGGCGACGTTCGGTGCTGTACCGCTGACGGTCTCGTCGTAGAGCAGCGAGCCGATGACCCGCCGGGTCGGGGAGGTCACCATCAGGGACACGGTGAACTCGTGAGCGACGATGATCGTGATGAGGGCCGCGGCCACCCCCAGACCGCTGCGGATCAGCGGGAGGGTGATCCGCCAGGCCGTGCCCAGCGAGCCCGCTCCGGAGACCCGGGAGGCCTCGGAGTACTCCGGCCCGATCGCCGTGAGCGCGGAGAGCTGCGGCCGGATCGCGAAGGGGATCGTCAGCGTCACGTAGGCGACGACGACCATCGCGGTGGTGCCGTAGAGCATGAAGGGCGGCTCGGAGTAGGTGAAGAGGAAGGCGAAGCCGAGCAGGGACACCGGCATGCACAGCGCGATGCTGCCGAGGATGTCGATGGGCAGGCGGACGACGCCGGGGACCCGGGTGCGCTGCAGCAGCGCCACCGAGATCATGTAGCTCAGCGGCAGGACGACCGCCAGCGTCAGCAGCAGCGCGTTGAGCGTCGTCGTGATCGCGTCGACGGTGTTCTGGTTGCTCCAGACCGCCGTCCAGTTGTCCAGGGTGAACGTCGAGGGCTTGATCCGGCCCGACCAGAAGGGCGACAGGGAGACCGAGACGAGGGCGAACAGCGGCAGGACGACCGCGACGACGAGATAGGCGATGATCGGGACGAGGGCCCAGCCCGAGGCCTTCAGCCCGATCTGCCGGCTCCGGGCGGAGACGGACACGTAGCGCCGCTCGTCGCGCAGTGCGTTGCGCTGGATCAGGATCACCCCGAGCCCGATGACGAGCAGGGGGAACGCGAGCGCTCCCCCGAGGGCGTAGTCGACCGGGTAGTCGGCGGAGACCTTGTATACCGCCGTGCTGACGACGTCGATGCGGTCCGGTGTGCCGAGCAGCAGCGGGACGGTGAACTGGCCGAGCGCCAGCAGCAGCACGATCGCGGTGGAGTACACCAGGGCCGGTCGCATCATCGGCAGGGTGACCGTGAGGAACGTGCGCCCCGGCGACGCGCCGCACGCCGCGGCGGCGGCCTCCAGCTCGGCACCGCGCTGGCGCAGGCTCGCGCTGACGAACATGAAGACGAAGGAGGTGAGGATGGTCCCGGCCATCAGGATGATGCCGGCCATGGAGTACACGTCCAGCGGCCCGCTGTCCCCCGACCCAATACGCCACTCACGCAGGTACTGGTTGATGATCCCGGTCCGCGGCGACAGCAGGTAGGACCAGCCCTGGACGCTCGCGACAGAGGGCATCAGCAGAGGCACGATGGGCAGGAGCGACATCGCCTTGTACCACCGCCGGGGCACCCGCGTGATGCACCACGCGAGGCCGGTCCCGGCCACCACCGCGACGACCGTCGACCCAACCGCGATGATCACGGTGTTCAGGTAGATGCGGCCGAGATCGCGGTAGCCGAGCAGCCGGTCCACCGCGCCGGACAGGTCGTCGACGACCCGCGTCTCGAGCTTGATCAAGGGCCACAGGATCAGCGCGGCCATGACCAGGGCGAGCAGCGCCCACTGCCGGCCGGTGACCTTCGCTGGGGCCGTGGCCCGCTTGTCCGCCGGCCCCGGGGCGGCGGCCCTTTCCTGCGTCAGCGTCACGTCTGGGTTCCTCACTCACGGTCACACGGCACGGGCGACGACGAGCCGCGGACGTCTCCGTCCACGGCTCCCTGGGCCTGGTCAGCCCAGCCGCATCTTCGCGTTCCAGAGGTCGGTCACCCAGGACTTCTGCTCCGGGTTCAGCACCCCGTCGACGATGGTGGCGCCGTCCGGGATCGAGTGCATCGTCGTCGGGACGTCGCCCAGGTCGGCCAGGGCCAGCGGGGTCAGCAGCGAGCCGCTGCCGTTGAGCGCGACCTGGCCTGCGGGTGAGAGCAGCCAGTTCTGGAACACCTGGGCGGCATTGGGGTTCTTCGCCCAGCCGACGACGGCCGCGGTCACCGGCGTCGAGATCACCGGGTCGAGGGTCACGAACTCGACCGGCGCACCCTTGGCGGCGAGCGCCTCGATCGTGCCTTTGATGCTGTAGGCGCCGACGGCGACCTCACCCGACGCGATGTCGGTGGCGATCGTGGAGGGCGTGGTGTACAGCCGGGGCTCCAGGCCCGCGAGCTGGTTGACCGCGGCGTCTCCCCCCATCTCCTTGGCGGCGAAGTACCACCACTGCTCGGCGGCGGGCGACCCGGTTCCCGGGACGATCCCGAGCGCGCCCTTGAGCTGCGGCTGGAGCAGGTCCTTGTAGGTCCTCACCGAGGGGTTGCCGAGCTTGGCGAGCTGCTCGGTGTTGATCCCGGCGCCCAGCGGGGTCGCCGCGACCAGGACGTACGCCCCGTCGGCGTAGACGTGCTCGCTGCCCTTCCAGTACTTCTCCAGGGCCGGACCGGTGGACGCGACCAGCGCGCCGCGGTTCGCCTTGAGCCAGGGCTTGGTGGAGACGGTGATGACGTCCGCACCGACCACGCCCCCACCCTTCTCAGCGTCGAGCTTGGTCGTGAGCTCGCCGGAGGTGTACTTCGAGACGACGAGCTTGATGTCGGGGTAGGCCTTCGCCCACGCTGCTTCGAAGGCGGCGTTGACGCCGTCGGAGTTGCTGTAGAGGACCACCTGACCCTCCTGGACGGCTGCGTCGACGACGGCCTGCCAGGCCGGGCCGCCACCCTCATTCGGGTCGATCGCGGAGCCGGCAGCGTCGGCCGGCGCACCGCCGGACCCGCAGGCAGCGGTGAGCGCCAGTACGCCGGCGGCGAGGGCCGCCAGGACGACGGACTCGCGCTTTCGGGGAGAGAGCCTCAATGCCGTCTTCTCCTCATGTTCGGGCACGGACGGCGGCTGCGACTGACCGGGGTTCACACCGACGATCGACGCCGGGAGAACCGGACAGCATGCAGCAACTCGTCCGTCGAGGTGGGCGTGCTCATGGATCGAGGCGCGAACGCCTGCTGGTTGCGCTCGTCCCTGCAACGTAGCCAGGAGCGTAAGGACGGGATGTCTTCCCGTCAATATTGGATCCGAAGAGTACGTCTCTCCCTGGGCGCCGTCGGCCGCCTGCCACCTGTGCGTGCCGGCCCCTCGTCCTCCGCTTGTCCCCGAACGAGAGAAGCTACGGGCAGCTTCGCCGTTCGACCCGGGAGAACCTGGCCTCTCCTGCCAGGGCCCGCGCCTTGCGCGCCGACACGCCGCGTCCGATGGCGTGTCGTGGCACTACTTCACGTCGGCAAGACCGCATCCTTGAAGCGCGTCGGAAGGAGTTGGAGTCACAACTGAGATCACGACACCGGCGTGTCGTGACGAAACCGAACACGACTGCCGTGCTGAACTGGGTGGGCGCGGCAGGGATTGAACCTGCGACCTATCGGGTGTAAAGCGCGCGGCACTCCCCTCTCAGGCCTTCTACCAGCCACAACGACCGCGCCGAATCCCTCTCCAGCCCCTTCGGCAGCACCCTTGAACGTGATTTCGTGTCATGACTGGCGTCACGCGCGTGATGAACGAACTAAAGGTTGCGAGGCGCACGGCCGACGGGCGGCTTCGGGCGACGGACGACGGCTCCGCGTGCAGCGCCGAGTTGCTTTCGCAGTACGCGACGGAACGGTGTTCCCGTGTCAGTGTGCGGCAGCGACTCGCGAACGGTGCACACGGGCCGGAGCCGTCGCCGCTCGACAGGGCGCGGTGGACTTCCGCGCCCTGCTGGCCAACTGGTGGAGCGGGGCTTCGCGGGTCCGGTGACCGTGGAGCACGAGTCCCACCAGTTCGGCGACATCCGCCCGCCCGCGCAAGTCCTCACTCAAGCCGTGATTTCCTCCGAGGGGCCTCCCGGTTCGTTGTGGGACCGTCAGCCCACAGCACATGCGATCACAACGCACTTCCCCTTTCCTGCATGGACTCGCGCACGAGGGTGCCGTCTACCCGACCCGGTAGTCCACGCCCTGCTCCAATGAAAAGGAGCGTGGCGGCTGCGGCGGCGTGGCCGTACTCGAAGCACTGCGCGGTGCCCCGGGCCGAGGCGAGGGCCTCGTGCTCGGCGGACAGTCAGCGGCCCGCGGCGATCACGTCCTCGCCCCGCACGGGGACGAGGGTGGCGTAGGGCACCTCGTAGTAGTCGTCGAGCTGCCAGTGCAGCTTTGGCCGGTCGCCCGCGTGCAGCTCGATCGGCCACGGCGAGCGGACGACGCCGTCGGCGCGCCTGCGGCCGCGACGACGTCGCCATTGGTGAGGGTCTCGACGCCGACGATGCTGCGGGTCTGCCGGATGCCCGCCTCGGTGCCGGTGTCGACGACGTACACCTCCTCGCACCCGAGGACGTGCCGGCGCAGGAACGCGGTGTAGTCGCGGAGAACATCGTGGGGTTCTGGATCGCACCGTCGTCGCCGAAGTAGGTGCCGAGTCCGGCGCGCGCGATCACGGCGGCGTCGCCCGAGGCGTCGATGGTCCGTGCGGCGCGCACGACCGAACGCCCGGCCGTCGACTCGAGGACCACGGCGCGGTGCCGGTCGCCGTCGAGCAGCACCCCCATCACCGCGGTGTGCAGCAGCACGCGCGCCCTGGCCGCGGCGAGCAGGTCGTCCGCGACCTCCTTCCAGACGAGGGGATCATGCGCCTCTGTGTAAGTCTTGCTGTAGCGCAGGGGCGCGGTCAGCCCGCCCCGCCGCAGCAGCTCGGCGCGGAACCGGCCGGTTTCGCACTGCACCCCGCAGTCATGTGGAACGCTCGGGGCGGCGGCCCGGGAGTCACGGCCGCGCCTTGGGTCGCCGGCGAGGCCAGGAGCGTCGAGCCGGGCCGCGGTCAGGAGCGAGAGGTAAGCCCCGCGCGCGGTGCGCTGCGGGCGACCGCATGCCACGCCACAGCGATCGGCTCGACCAGCGCGACGCCCGAGGGATCGCCCCCGTCCGGTACCGGGACCACACAGTCCGGCGCGACGAGCACCCCCTCGGCGAGGCCGCCGTCGACTGTCGATCCGTGGAAGTGCTGCGGAATGCGCGGGCAGAGATGCACAGCGCCGAACACACACCACCGGCAATGACCACAGTGCAGATGAGGACGCACAGCGACCAGCGTGCCGCCCTCGGTCCAGCCGCCGAACTCCTGGCCGAGGGTCACCTTGGCGGCACTGGCGGCCACTGGGTGCAGGTCGCTTCCGCAGATCCCCGACGACGTCACCTACACGACGACTCCCGCTCCTTTCGGTTCCGGGCGTCGACGACGGGAATACCCGGCGGGGCCGGCCTGGACCGCACGCATCAGATCTGCTCCTGCAAGGCGGGCCGATGGAACGCGGCGAGCTGCGCGGCGGCGGCCGCCAGACCGAGCCCCGCTGCGACCGCGGTCGCCGCTGTTCCTCCGGCGAGGCGCCGATCTGCTCCGCAGACCCGGTCGATGCTCCAGCGACCGGGTCCGAGGCCCGCGATCGCGATCGCAGCCGTAGCCAGGTTCATGACGTACTCGTAGCCCTCCGCGGTGATGAAGAACCCGTTCGGCCGGTGAACGGAGTAGGCGGCCACGCCCATGGTGCCGACCACCGCCGCGGCCGCGAGCGGCGTGGCGGCTCCGGCTACCAGGGCCGCGCCCGAGCCGACCTCGACCACGGAGCTGGCGACAGCCTGCATGCGCGGCTGCCGGAAACCGATCGATCCGAACCACCCGGCCGTGCCGTCGAGTGTGCGGCCGTGTTTCACCCCGTGCGCGATCATCGTCCCGCCCACGGCGAGCCGGAGCAGGAGGCGAGCGGCCTGCCCGCCGACACTCGCGCCGGCCCCCGACGGGCACCGCTCCGCGACGGCCCGCCTGCCCCGGCCGCCACCCAGCTTCCTCATCCGAGCTCCGTTCAGTCGGTCGTGGCGCCGTCGACGCGGCCCCCTACGAGACGGCCGCCGCGGGATCAGCCGCTCCGCGAACGACATTGAGTATACTTCAAGGTAGCTCCCCGACAGTGCTCGAGTCCAGTCCGGCAGCGGCCTGAGGCAGCGTGACGCGCCGGTAGGACCAGCCTCGGAGCGCGCGATTAGCGGCCGAGAATCGAGGCAGTAGGACCGAAACCAGGTTCACGGCCTTGACGGCGCTCCGGAAGAGGACATAATTTCCCGCGTCCTATTGAGTTGGCTCTAAGCGCTGGACTAAGGCGCCGACCTGTCAATCCGCCTGGTCGATCCCGCTCACGTCTCGCGTGCCGGACGGTCCCGAACGAGATCTCGACGGAGAGGTCCCCATGCACAGGTCGATGCGTACGAGGTGGTGGGGAGCGCTCGCCGCGACCACCGCCCTGGCCCTGCTCACCGCTTGTGGCGCCAGCACCGCCGGCTCGGGCGGCGACGATCCGATCAAGGTGATGCTGATCAGTCAGCTGGAGTCGCCCGACTTCGCCTTCCCCGAGATCGAGTCCATGGCCCGGGCGGCAATCAAGCCGGTGAACGACGCCGGTGGTATCGGCGGACGTCAGGTCGAGCTCGAGGTCTGCAACGACCAGCGGGACGCCAACAAGGCGGCCACCTGCGCCCGCCAGGCCGTGAGCGACGAGGTCGACCTCGTCCTGGCGCCGTCCACCAACTTCGCGGGTTCGATCCTGCCGGTCCTCGAGCAGGCCGGGATCGCCTACACCGGCAACACCATCCTGTCCCCCGACGACGGCGTGAACCCGATGTCGTTCCCCTTGCTCGGCGGAACGCCTGCGGCCGGCGCCGCGATCGGGGTCGAGTTCACCAAGCGCGGATGTACCAGCGTCGGCGCGATCGGCTACGACAATGCCTCCTCGAACGGGTACATCAGCTACGTCGAGCGCGGGGTGAGGTCCGGCGGCGGCTCGTTGGTCGCGCAGGCCAGGGTCGCCCCGGGCACGCCGGACTACGCGCCCGCCCTCGCGTCCGTGCAGGCGGGCGGCGCGAAGTGCATCTTCCTCGCCCTGCCGCCGAACGAGTCCGCCAAGGTCCTCAGCGCGGTCGCACAGAGCCCGAACCGTCCGCTGCTCGGGGCCAGCACCGCGTCGATCCCCCAGCAGGTGATCTCGAGGGTCCCGGCGGGGGTCGTCGAGAACACGGTGCTGATCGGCACCACCTACACCTGGGCCGACGACGTCGAACCGATCCGGCGGATGAACGCCGAGGCTGCAGCCGCCGGGGTCCCGCAGGAGCAGGTCCGCGGCCCCTACGGGGTCCAGGCCTGGGCCGGCACCACGATCGCGATGGACACGCTCAAGTCCATCCAGGGGGGCGTCGACGCCGCGTCGGCACTCAAGGCGATGGGCACGATCCAGCAGCCTGCGAGCGGGCCGTTCGGCGCCTTCTCCACCGCGACCGAGTTCGGCGTGCAGGGGCTCAACCGGCTGTTCAACCGCAACACGCTGACCTACGTGGTCAAGAACGGCACCATCAACTTGGACAGCCCGGAGTGGCACAACATGACCGCTGCTCTCTCCGGCGCCCCGTCCTGACCTTCGTCCGACCGACGACGGGTCGCCCTGTCGCCCCGCATTCCGTGGTGGGGGGGCCCCGGCCCCCCCCCCCCCCCCCCAAATTGTAACCGAGATTCTTGACCAGCCGCAGCCCGCCCGCCCCCGGCCGACGCCGAGGTCGCC
>NZ_JBEZDN010000089.1:0-5177 GCF_040648315.1 Pseudonocardia sp. NPDC049154 | reverse complement strand
CCCCTCCTAATTTTGGTGCGGGCGCGGGGGGGGGGGCCTTGGCGCGGGGTGGGGGGCTCTGTAAAGCCGGCGGCGGGGGGGGGGCCCCCCCCCCCCCCGGGGGGGGGGGGGGCCCCCCCCCCCCCCCCCCCCACGACCTCATTGAGGACACTGCTTTCTGCCTCGCTCGACTCGCCGGCGTACCGGTACGAACGCTCAGGACGACGACTCCGCACGCCTCTGACATGGCAAGAGTGCTGCCTCGACCGCGCGGGCTCGGCCGGACCCCTTGACGCCACGGCAGAACAGGACATAATTTCCGTCGACCTATTGAGTCGTCTGTAAGCGCAAGGCAAGGGCGTCGGCCTCGTCAATCCCGCCTGGTCGATCGTCGCTCGCGTCTCGCGTGCTTGACCGTCCCGAACGAGATCTCACCGGAGAGGTCCCCATGCACAGGTCGACGCGTACGAAGTGGTGGGGAGCGCTGGCTGCAGCCACCGCGCTCACCCTGCTCACCGCCTGCGGCGGCGGCGCCGCCAGCTCAGGCGGGGGTGATCCGATCAAGGTCATGCTGATCAGCCAGCTGGAGTCCGCGGACTTCTCGTGGCCCGAGATCGAGTCGATGTCCCGGGCCGCGATCAAGCCCGTCAACGACGCGGGCGGCATAGGCAGCCGCCAGATCGAGCTCGAGGTCTGCAACGAGCAACGCGATGCCAACAAGGCAGCCGCCTGCGCCCGCCAGGCCGTCAGCGACGAGGTCGACCTCGTCCTGGCCCCGTTCACCAACTTCGGCGGCTCGATCCTGCCGATCCTCGAGCAGGCCCGGATCGCCTACACCGGCAACACCGTCCTCGCCCCGGACGACGGCACCAACCCGGTGTCCTTCCCGCTGCTCGGAGGCACGCCTTCCGGTGGCGCCGGGGTGGGCACCGAGTTCGTCCGGCGCGGTTGCACCCAGGCCGGCGCAATCGGCTACGACAACGCCTCGTCCAACGCCTTCATCGGCTACGTGGAGCGCGGCCTGAAGAGCGCGGGCGGCTCGCTCGTCGCCCAGGCCCGGGTCGCCCCGGGTACTCCGGACTACGCACCGGCGCTCGCGACGGTGACCGCGGGCGGCGCGAAGTGCATCTTCCTCGCCCTCCCGCCCAACGAGGCCGCAAAGCTGATCAGCGCGGTGGCGCAGAGCCCCACCAAGCCCCTGTTGGGTGCGTCCTACGCCACGATCCCACCGGCCGTCATCTCCAAGGTTCCCGCCGAGGCCGTCGAGGGCACCGTCCTGATCGGCCAGTCGTTCGCCTACAACGACGAGGTGGACCAGATGCGCGTCATGAGCCAGCAGGCGAGCGCAGCCGGCGTCCCCGAGGAGCAGATCCGCGGTAGCTACGGGGTGCTGTCCTGGTCCGTCGCCACCATCGCCCTCGAGGCCCTGAAGTCCATCCCTGGTGAGATCGACCAGAAGTCCGTGTTCGACGCGATGGCGAAGATCGAACAGCCGGCGACCGGGCCGCTCGGCGCCTTCACGACGAGCCGGGAGTTCGCCGCACCAGGCCTGAACCGGCTGTTCAACCGCAACGTGCTCACCTACACGGTCAAGGGCGGTCAGACCGTCCTCGACTCGCCCGAATGGCACGACATGAGCTCGGCCCTGTCGGGGACGACGTCGTGACCGCTCTCGCGGCCGGGACCCGCACGGTGGTGGTCGAGGCCCGCGGACTGAACGCCGGCTACGGCGCAGTCCCGGTCGTCACCGACCTGGACATGCAGGTCCGCGCCGGCGAGATCGTCTGCCTGGTGGGCTCGAACGGCGCGGGCAAGACCACGAGCCTACTCACCCTGGCGGGCGAGCTCTCGCCCCAAGGCGGTCAGGTGGTGTGGCGGGGAAGGACCGAGCGGATGTCGCTCGACCGGCGGGCACGGGACGGCCTGCGGTTCGTCACCGAGGAGCGCTCGATCTTCCCGACGCTGACCACGGCCGAGAACCTCCGCCTCGGCGGCGGCTCGCCGCAGCGCGCGCTCGAGCTCTTCCCGGAGCTCGAGCCGCTGCTGAAGCGCCCCGCGCGACTGCTGTCCGGCGGCGAGCAACAGATGCTCACCCTCGCCCGCGCACTGTCCGGAAACCCCGTGGCGCTCTTCGCGGACGAACTCTCGCTCGGGCTCGCCCCGAAGATCGTGACGCGGCTGCTGGACGCCGTCCAGGCGGCCGCCCGTTCCGGCGTCGCCGTCCTCTTGGTGGAGCAGCACGTCCGCCAGGCCCTCCAGGTCTCGGACCGCGGCTACGTCATGCGCCGCGGCCGGGTGGAGCTCGAGGGCACGGCCGCGGACCTGTTGGAACGCATCGACGAGATCGAGGCCTCGTACCTGTCCGCCGGGCACGAGGACCGTCCCGAGCGGAAGGGGACCGCCCGATGACCGAGGTGCTCCGGTTCATCCTGCTCGGCCTAGGCGCGGGCGCGCTGTACGTCCTGTCCGCGACCGGGCTCGTCCTGATCTACCGGGGCTCCGGTGTCGTCAACTTCGCGCACGGCGCGATGGGCATGGTCGGGGCCTACACCTTCTGGGAGCTGAGCGAGGGGGCGGGCTGGCCTACCGTGCCCGCCGCAATCGCCGGCATTCTGGTCTCCGCGGTGCTGGGCGCGCTGACCCATCTGCTGGTGATGCGCCCGCTGCGGAACTCGAGCGTGCTGCTCAAGGTGATCGCCACCCTGGCGATCATGGCGATCCTGCAGGCGGTCGCAGCCCTGCGGTACCCGATGGAAGTCGTGGTGGTGCCGTCCTTCCTGCCCACCGAGCCGTGGTCGATCCTCGGCGTCACCGTGGGCGCGGACCGGGTACTGATCCTGGTGCTGGTCCTGGTGCTCACCGCGGCGCTGTGGGCGGTCTACAAGTTCACCACGTTCGGCCTGGCCACGACGGCGACGTCGGAGAACCCTCGTGCGGCGTCCACCCTCGGCCTCTCGCCCGACCGGGTCGCGGTCGCGAACTGGGCAATCGGGGCCGGACTCTCCGGCATGGCGGGCATCTTCTTAGTGCCGATCATCGGTCTGTCCGTCACCGGCCTGACGCTGCTCGTGATCCCGGTGCTGGCTGCCGCCGTGGTCGGGCGCTTCTCGTCCTTCCCGCTGACCCTCGCAGCCGGGCTCGGGATCGGCGTCCTGCAGTCGGTCGCCACCCGCTGGGTCCCCGGCGCGGGTGTGCCGGGCGCCGTCCCGTTCATCGTGGTGGCCATCGTGCTCATCAGCCGAGGCTCCCGCGTTCCGGGCAAGGGCGAGCAGGGCATCCGTCTGCCGTCCGTCGGCTCCGGGCTGCTCCGCCCGGTCACCTTGACGGTCCCGATCGTGCTCGCGCTGGTCCTCATCTGGGCCGTCATGTCCCCGGTCTGGCTCGACGCGATGACGGTCCAACTGGCCGTTGCCATCGTCGTCTTGTCGGTCGTCGTCGTGACCGGTTTCGCAGGGCAGCTGTCCCTCGCCCAGTTCGCCCTGGCCGGCGTCGGGGCGTTGGGCGCCGGGTTGCTCGTCGAGCACCTCGGGATGCCGTTCCTGCTCGCCGCGTTGATCGGGGCGCTGCTCACGGTGCCCCTCGGCTTCGTCGTCGGGCTCGCCGGCGTCCGCACCCGTGGGGTCGCCCTGGGCATCGTGACCCTCGGCCTCGCCGTCGCGCTCGAGGGCATGGTGTTCACCAACCCGGACTACACCGGCGGCCTGGACGGGCTGCGGGTCGGCCCGCAGGACGTCTTCGGGCTCAACATCAGCCAGGTCGTCCATCCCGAGCGGTACGCGACGCTCGTCCTGATCGTCCTGGTGATCGTCAGCCTCGGCGTCGCCAACGTCCGACGCGGGCGGGTCGGCCGGCGCATGATCGCGGTACGGGCGAACGAGCGGGCCGCCTCGGCGCTCGGCATCGCCGTCACCCGGGTCAAGCTGTACGCCTTCATGCTGGGCGCGGCGGTCGCCGGTCTCGGCGGCGTCTTCATCGCCTTCCGCAACCCGACGCTGAACTACAACGACTTCGCGACGCTGAAGTCGATCACGGTGCTGCAGGAGGGTGTGATCGGCAGTGTCGGCTGGGTGTCGGGGGCGTTCCTCGGCGCCGGGCTCGAGCCGGGGGCCCTCGGCTCCCAGGTCCTGCACCTCCTGGGGAGGAACGTCGAGACCTACATCTTCCTCATCGGCGGAGTCCTGCTGCTCGTGACGATCCTGCAGTTCCCGAACGGCCTCGCGGCGATGCACTCCGAGCTCGCGGACAAGCTACGACTGAAGTGGCACCGCAAACCGGCCGCCCCCGTCCTGGACATCCCGGAGACCGTGACGGGCCACCGGGTTGCGCCGAAGAGCCTGGCCGTGGAGGACCTCACCGCCCGGTTCGGCGGCGTGACGGCGCTGGCGGGCCTGGACCTCACCGTGGAGCCGGGCGAGATCGTCGGCCTCATCGGTCCGAACGGTGCGGGCAAGAGCACGGCGGTCGAGGGCATCACGGGCTTCATCCCGAACGCCCTGAGTGGCCGCGTGCTGCTCGACGGGCAGCCGATCGACAGCTGGTCGCGCGACCGTCGTGCCCGACAGGGCCTCGGCCGTTCCTTCCAGTCGCTCGAGCTGTTCGACGACATGACCGTGCTGGAGAACCTCCAGGCCGCCTCCGAGCCGCAGGACGTCAAGGCCTACGTGACCGACCTGGTCGCACCGGGCCGGACACGGGTCAGCGCTGCCTGCCTCGCAGCGATCCGGGAGTTCGGGCTCGAGGAGTACCTCCACGTCCGACCGACCGAGCTGCCGTACGGGCGCCGCAGGCTCGTGGCGATCGCCCGGGCGGTTGCGGCCGAGCCGTCCGTCCTGCTGCTCGACGAGCCGGCGGCCGGCCTCGACGAGGTCGAGAGCCGCGAACTGGGCGACCTCATCATCCGGCTCGCCCGGGAGTGGGGCATGGCCGTGCTGCTCATCGAGCACGACGTCAGCATGGTCATGCGGCTCTGTGACCGGATCTACGCGCTCGAGTTCGGCAAGTGCATCGCCTCCGGTACGGCGGCCGAGATCCGCACGGACGAGCGGGTCGTCGCCTCCTACCTCGGGAGCACCGACGAGGAGACACCGGCCCCCGCACCGAGCGGCACGCCCGTGCCCGCGGGTGGCGAGGCCGCGCGCGGTCGGGCCTGACCGGCCACGGAACGGGGAGGCCCCGCCTCCGCCCGAGCTCGGGGCGGA
>NZ_JBEZDN010000088.1:0-32639 GCF_040648315.1 Pseudonocardia sp. NPDC049154 | reverse complement strand
CGCCCCGTCACGGAACTCCCGGTCGTACCTCTTCCGTACCTCTGGCATCGCTACCCCTTATAGCTGATGCCTCCCCGATCTTGGGGGAACCGCACAGGGGTAGTAGCGCAAGAGACTGCTTGAAGCGCTGAGCTACCGCGCACCGGGTTGAGGCCGCGGTCGGCTCAGTGTGCCGTACCGGACGAAAGTGGCCAGGCGGCGCGAATTACCGCGTCGCCCAGGCGTCCAGACGGCACATGCGCTTTCTCGGTAGGTCGGCAGGATACCGGGCCGGCAGCGTGGAGGAGCCGGCCAATGTGGCCGCGGCCCCGCATCACGACTGGACCAGCCGTAGGTCGATATGACAGAAGGGCCCCTTGTTCCCGGTCCGGAACCGGACGGTTCCAACATCGTAGATCCCCTCGAGGGCGTACTCCTTCTCGCGGGCGTTCTGAGCTCCGAAGCGGCTTGAGTCTACGCCATAGAAGAACAGGCGGAGGAAACCGCCGCGGCCTCCGGGGCACGCCGCCGTCGGCACGTCCATGTGCGCGACCTTGTCCGTCGGCGGCGGGAAGAATTCCGTCCCCGGCAGATCCCGGCCATAGATCACGGTGTCGAGTTGAAGTCGACGGCCCACCAGGCGCTCCCGCAGCCAGCCGCGCTCAGCCACAGTGATGATCGTCGCGACGAAGTCGTCCTGCTGTTCGACGGTATAAATCTCAGGACCGTAGTAGCCCGCGAAGACCGTCTTGACGGTCTCGGGCTGAAACGCGAACAGCAATGTCATCGCGCCGATGAGCAACTTGCAGACCCACAACGCAGCAGACTTGCGACTCTGCATCCTTCGAGTCAGAACGTCCGAGCTTGCTGCGCCGTCGCGCGAAGGCGCAGCGGGCAGTGCCTTGGCCGTTGTTGCCGCTTGCTCTTCATCAAATGCGGAGACAGTCATGGTTTGCGTCCGATTCGCTCAGCACCGCCGCCGAGCCCGCCGAGGCGGGCTGGTAGAGCATCGCTTCTGAGTGTTCGGGGAGGCATTGGAGTAGGCCCGCCATCCAACGGGTGCTAGCCCCCGGGGTGTTGCGGAGTAGTCCCGCCCCTTTTCTGAGCGGCTGGTAGTTGCCCCAGTACGTGGTGTCGGCCGTCGGGCCGGACGGCGCAAGTGATCGGGGCGTCGCAGCTTGTTCGGCCGCCTGTCACGGCATGGGCCTCGCGACTCCGGCGCGCGTCAGCGGGCCGCGCTAGGCAGAGGGCCGGTGATTTCCCAGTCCAGCGACGGATTCTGCGTGGCCGCAACGTGCTCGTGCTTGGCCTTCCTCCGGGCCTCGTAGGCGGTGCGGCCGGGCACGCCCCAGAGTTCGACGAAGGTGGGCGGGTCGGTGTCGAGCAGCACGAAGTCCGGGAAGATGTCGTTGTGGGAGTCGTAGCGCAGCGGTTTGAGCACGCGCCGACCCGCCGCTATCAAGTGGTCGGCCATCCGTACCTCGTAGCTCGAATCTGCGGGCAGGTAGCCGCGAGTGGTCAGCATCGCCGCGCCGTCGACCACGGTCAGGTTTCCGGCGTCAGTGCGGTCCACGACCAGGAGCAGGACCTGGCGGGCTCCCTCGGGGAGCTGCTCGGCGAGCACGTGCGGATGCGCGCGCCGCAGTCCGTCCCAGGCCGAAGTGCTCAGGTAGAACGGGGTGCGCTGGTGGCGCAGCAGGATCCGCCACCCGTAGCGGGTCTCGCTCAGCTCCCGCAGCTCCGCGAGCACCAGGCCGCGCCGCCGCACCGCACCCTCGCCGTCTCCGGTGGAGTGGGTGCCGAGGCGGGCGCTGAACGTGTCGAACTCGGCGTTGTGCGCAGCTGCGTGTTCCGGCCGGTACGGCGCGACCACATGCAGCACCTCAGCGAGCGGGGTTCGCGCGAGCTCGATCTCCGCGGCCGCCATCTGCAGGGCGGCGTGGCAGTCGGTCCACCGGCGGCTCGTGTCGGGGCCGTGCAGGTGCAGTCCGGCGTGCTCCCACAGGTAGTGCAGCAGCCCGAGGTGCGACATCGCCCGCCGAGACCTCCCAGGGCTACGTGGTCGCGCCGCGGTCAGCTGATCGTGGGGAGAGACAGTCACGGTGAGCTGGGCGTCGACCCGGATCCGGACGCCTTCGGGTCCTTCGGTGATGGCCTCGGGGCCGTAGCCGGGCCGGCCGGACAGCCCCGCCGGGGTGCGGAAGAACCAGCATTCCGGGGCGTGCCGGTCGCCCTCGCCGGGCCAGCACGCCAGATGAAAGCGCCCGGCGCGTAGCCGGATGACCAGCCGGTGCCCCACTGGGTGGCACAGGCACTCGGCGTGCCCGACAGTTTCCCGGGCTTGCGCGAACAGCTCGCTGTGCCGCGACGGTTGAGCCCGCAGCTCGGAGAGCGCGACCACCTGCCCGGCCAGCCGCACCCGGCCGGTCGGTGGCGCTGACGCGCGGACGCTCACCTGCCCGATCATGCCCGCGTTGCGACAGCATGGCGGTTCCTGTCGAGCGACGGTGTCGGCCCGCTCGTGTCAGAGCGTCGTGGCACCTGGACGGGCATGCGTAGCTGGTCAGGCCGATGATGTGGACTCACTCAGAGGTCGAGGGCGGCCCGCAGTGCTCCGTCGACCCGGGACAACGTCGTGGCGTCGACCGTTCCTTCTTGTTTCCCGACCCAGGCGCGGTAGATCCGGCTCAGATCGCCGGCATAGGCCCAGCCACGCCCGTGCACGGGAATCGCCAAGAGATCACCGGGGTCGCGCTCGCGTAGCTCGATGCCGAGCAGCCAGGGCCGAGGCGAGTCGTTGATTCCGTCGCTGGACAGCAGAAGCACGGTGCGCTGCTGGTCGGGGGTCGAGGGCCGCGTGTAAGAGCGAAGCTCACCCCGCCGCACGCAGGTCGTCCTCTGCTGCGGCCAGATCGGCGTCGTCCGCCGCGGCGTCCACAGCAGGGTTGCCCCACTCGGTCCCGGCACCCAGCCGAACCGCCTCCCGCCGGGCGGCTGCAGACAGCCACGCCGAGGTGGAGATACCGGCCTTCGCGGCCGCGGACTCGGCCATCATCAGGGCTGTCTGGTCGAGCGAGAGCGTCACCTTACGAGTCGCCACACCAGTTACCGTACCGCATACCCGGTGGCTCAACCTCGGAACCGAGCCCCGCGCCGGCCGACGGAGGTGACGCGGGCGGTGCCGCGCTCGCCCTTCCGGTGCGACGAGGCCAAGCTGTCAAGCACAGCCCCTCGGACCCGGTAGGCTGGACGAGTGGCTGGCGCTGACGATCTCGAGCAGCGGGTGTCCGCGCTCGAGCACGAGGTCCGCCGGCTTGCCGAGCGGGTCCAGCACAGCGAGCAGGACGCGACCGCGGCTCGGGTGCTCGCCGGTGGAGCCGATCGTGACGTCGCCGAGATCCGCGGCGAGATCCGCGAGTTTCGCGACCAGAACAACCGCGTCCTCAATGCCATGCGCGATGACCTCGCCGACATGCGCGGCGACTTCGCCGGACTCCGCGGCGAGGTGTCCGAGCTGCGCACCGAGATGCAGGACGGCTTCACCCAGATCCGCGGCGCACTCGACGCAACCGCCGCCGGCCAGGAGCAGATCTCTGCCCTGCTGACTCGGCTGATCGATCCGGACCAATCCTCGGACCAGTAGGATGGGAGCAGGTCAAGGTCTGGCCCCACAGCCGGCCCAGGACGCCTGCCGACTTGACGTGCTCGCACGGGGCGGCCAAGACCCGATGCCTTGCTGACCCTGCAAGGTGTAGCCCCGACCGTCGACGGGGCTGGCCTCCTGAGCGGTTCCGCCGCTGCGCACTGCTTACTCAGGCCAGACGGGTTCCCCGCTTCTCCCAGGAGCCGAACGAGGCTGAACACCGGGCCAGCGGCCCCGGGCAATTAAGGAGGTCGGCCCCCGCTCCATTTTGGGTCCAAAGCGGCGAACCCCTGGGTGTTGAACGCGTGGATCACCTCCCGCGCGTACTGCGCGGTCGCGGCGAACATCGCTGCTGCCTCCGTGGCGCTGCGTCCCTGCACTGAGGCGAGCACGATCCCGGCCCGCCGCAGCCGGACCCGGTCCCGCGCCGTCCTGGTGATCTTGACCAGTCGCTGAGCTTCGTCCGGGGTCAGCTTCCGGACGAAGACCTCGGGCCGTCGGGGCATGCCCACCACCTCCGGCGGACAGCCTCCAGCGCCAGACCGGAACTGATCAAGCCGACACGGTTACGACCCCAACGTTCCTGGACGAGGCACTATCGTTGGAGGACCTGGCGCACCGTCTCCGACGGTAGTTGGCCGAACCGCTGACGATATTGTTGGGCGAAGCGGCTGAGGTGGAAGAAGCCCCAGCGCATCGCCACGTCGGTGACGGAGACGACGCCCGCTCCTTCCTGTAGCTCGGCGTGGACGCGGTCGAGTCGGACGGCGCGGACGTAGGCCATCGGTGACATGCCGACGGTATCTTTGAAGCCGCGCTGCAGCTGACGGCCAGTGACCCCGGCGGCGACGGCCAGGTCCCCGAGGGAGAGCTCGGCCTGCGGGTTGGCCTCGATCATCTCGATTGCCCGCCGGACCTTCCCGCGCTGGGCGGGCTGGCTGGGGGCGGTGAGCAGCTCGGTGAAGGCGTTCGGGATGGTCAGCAGGAGCTGGGTGAGCACGAGAGACTCGAGCTGGTCCCGGGCCAGGGGCATCTCAGAGATACCGCCCGGACGGGACAGCTCCACGCGCAGGTAGTTGACGGCGGAGAGCAGGGACTGTCCGGTGGGCGAGGCGAGATCGAAGCCGAGGTCGAAGGCGATCGGGCGCTCGACGGGCTGGTTGATCAGCTTCGACAGGTGGGCCTCGAGTGGGCGCCGCGGCAGCTTGACGGCGTACTGGACGGCCTCGGGGCTCCAACGCACGGTGAACGGGTCGTCGGGTCGGAAGAGCACCCCGCTCTGCTTCGCTTCGGTCGCAGCCCAGCGGCCCTTTTGCGACACCATCGTCTGACCGCTGAGGGTCAGGTTCATGTGGTAGCAGTCCAGCATCGGCGGGACGAGGAGCTCGGCGTCCGCCCCGTAGACAAGGTGGCCGACGGTCAGCCGCTCGGAGGCGAGGTAGCGCAGCTTGAAGTCGAGGGCACGGCCGTCGCGGGTTTGCAGGTTGTGCGGGATGTAGACATCGGTGATGTAGTGCTGAGCTTCCTCGAGATCGTGTGTCACGAGAAGCGGTCGGGGAGTCACCTCCGCGCCGGTGTCCTCACCTGTCATGTCCGGCCTCCGCGGGTCGCGACCGTCATGGTCGTTCCTGCCCGTCGCAGCGGTATCGCTGCTGTTGAGGCTGCCGAGGCTAGTCAAGGGCGGTTCGGTGTCGCCATCTGCTCCGCGACAGCACTATCCGAAAAACGACATCGTTTCGCCGCGCGAGTCGGCGGTGACGTGAGACGGCTACCCGGGGGCGGTTCGCGGATAGTCGGCGGCGCTATGGCGGACATAGCGTCCAACCTCATGACTGGAGGATCGCACAGCGCAGTGCAGGAAGCGCCGCAGGTCGAAGCCGCCCGTATGCGTGAGGTGCTGGGCCATTTCGCCTCCGGCGTCGTGGTCGTCACCGCGGTGACCGCGCAGGGCTCGGTGGGTTTCACCTGTCAGTCGTTCAGCTCGCTGTCGCTGGATCCGCCGCTGGTGTCGTTCAGCCCGGCGCGCACGTCGTCGACCTGGCCGAGGATTCGGGAGGTCGGCTCCTTCTGCGTGAACGTGCTGGCTGCCGAGCAGGAGGAGCTGAGCGGGGCGTTCGCACGGTCGGGCGCGGACAAGTACGCAGGCGTGGAGTGGTCTGCGGCCCCTTCGGGTGCGCCGATCCTGCAGGGCGTGGCGGCGTGGATCGACTGCGTCCTCGAGCACGAGTACCCCGGTGGTGACCACACCATCGTCGTGGGGCGCGTTCATGACCTGGGCGCCGACGCGGCCTGCTCGCCGTTGCTGTTCCACCGCGGCGGCTACGGGGTGACCGCCACGTCGCGCTCATGAGCTCGGCCCCGCCCGCCACCTGGACGGCTGGCTCGGCGGACTCGGTCGCCGGTGAGGTGCTGACCACGCGGGCGGCTGCCGAGGCCGGCACCGAGCGGGCGCCGGGGCCGCTGAGACTGCGCGGTGTCGCCCGGGTGGCGCACGTGTTGTCGATGCTCGCCGAGTCCGGCGACCGCATCAGCGTTCCCGTCGCGGTGCGCCGACTGGACCTGCGCAAGTCGACGGCCTACCGCTATCTGGTGTCGCTGGAGCACGAAGGGCTACTGGCCCGGGCGCCGGACGGGTTCCTCGAGCCCGGTCCGCTTCTGCGCCGGTTGCGACCACAACCCGTGATGGGGCCGGCTACCGAGGCCGACACGGCGGCTGTGGCCACCTTGGCGGCCCGCGCCGGTGAGACCGCACTGTTGTGTGGGTGGCAGGCCGGTGAGCCGGTGGTCTGGTGCTCGCGAGCTCCGCGGGCGCGCACGTTCACGCTGGCTGTCGACGTTGGCGCCGTGCTGCAGGCCGGTAGCGGGCCCGCCGTGGTCGGTGCTGTGTTCGGATTGCTGTCGCAGCGCGCCCTTTCCGCGCTGCGAGGGCTTCCGACCGACGCGGAGTCGGGCGATGTGCGTCGGTTGGGTGTGGCGTGTGGCCGTCCGACGCCGGATGGAGTCCTGGTCATGGCAGCGCCGGTGTTCGGCGCGGATCGTTGCTTGCGCGCGGCGCTCGGCCTCGCGTTCGTGGCGGATGTTCAGGACGAGCACGGGCTTTCGGCACGGGCCCGCCACCTCCGTGAGGTCGCCGCGGCGCTGACCCGTCAGACCCGCTGAAGGTGGGTGGGCCGCCGTGAGCGGCAGGGCGGCCCGGGATCCGCCGAGGCGGCCGCCCCAGACGGCTCAGACGGTGGTCGTGCTCTGCGTCAGCTTCTGTGCGAGCGGAGCCCAACCCGTCACGTGCGCGTCGAGTTCGGCGCTGTCCCTCCACGTCGTGTCGCTCAGGCAGAGGCCGGGGAGCGCGCAGGTCGCGCCCGGCTCGGACAGGACGGGCTGGAGGGTGAGGTCGGCGGCGAGGGTGTGGTTCGTGTCGGATTCCTGGCGATCACGGTCACCGTCACGGTTGCTTCTAGAGTCGGGCAAGGCTTGCCGAGCGAGGTGAACGGACGCGCTGGGGCTGTCGGGACGGCAGCGGTGTGAGACGGGGCGGTGTCAGACGAAACGGTGGCGCTGTCAGACAGCTGGCGCTGTCAGACGGTGGCGTGCACCGGCCTACGGCGTCCTTCGCGGATGTGGGAGATCAGGCTCCCGGAGAGCAGCACCGCCCGTTCCCCGGCGGTGAGCTGCAGTCCGAGAGGGACCGGGCGGCCACCGATCCGGGCGGTGACCGTGGCGGCGCCGCTGCGTAGCGCGTCGAGCAGGCCGGGCACGGACAGGTCCTCGCCCTGCTCGGCGTGCGCCTCGGCAGGCAGCAGCAGGGGCACAATGCCGACGGCGATCAGGTTGCGCCGGTGGATGCGGGCGTAGCTGCGGGCAAGGATCGCGCGGATTCCGAGGTGCAGCGGGGCCAGGGCGGCGTGCTCGCGGGAGGAGCCCTGTCCGTAGTTGTGGCCGGCGACGATGACCCCGCCGCCGAGCCGTTGGGCGCGGTCGTGGAAGTCGGGGTCGAGGCGGCGGAACATGAACCGCGCGCACTCGGCGATGTTGGACCAGACCGACATGGCGATGGCGCCGTCGGGGGCCATGTCGCCGGTGGAGATGTCGTCCCCGACGACGATGAGGACCTCGGCGGCGAGGTCGGCGGGCAGCGGGGCGGCCAGCGGGGGCGAGACCAGGTTGTCGCCGCGCTCGACCTCGATGTCGTGGCGTTGCGCGAGCGGCCAGGCCGGGGTGATGTGTCGGTCGTGCAGTTCGGTGTTCGGCACGACGGCCGGGCGCAGCGACGGCCAGTCCAGCAGGGTCCGCGGGTCGGTGATCGCGCCGGTCAACGCGCTGGCCGCCGCGGTGGATGGCGAGCACAGGTAAACCTGGTCCTCGGCGGTGCCGCTGCGGCCGGGGAAGTTCCGGTTGAAGGTGCGCAGAGACGGCTTGTCCTTGACCGGGGCCTGTCCGATGCCCACACAGGGTCCGCAGATCGGCTCGAGCATGCGGGCGCCCGCGTCGAGGAGGTCCTGGTAGACCCCGGAGCGGGCGATGGTGTCGAGGATCTGCCGGGAGCCCGGGGTGACGGTCAGCTGTACCCCGGCCGCGACGGGTCCGTGTCGCAGGGCGGCGGCGACGGTGGCGAGGTCCTCGTAGGAGGAGTTGACCGACGACCCGACGCACACCTGCACGACCTCGGTGCCGGCGAGTTCGCCGACCGGGACGACGTTGCCGGGTGAGTGCGGGGCGGCGACGAGGGGCTCGAGGGTGTCGAGGTCGATGTGGATCTGTTCGTCGTAGACCGCGCCGGGGTCGGCCTGGATCGCCACGTACTCGTCGGCCCGGCCCTGGGCGTCGAGCCAGGCGCGGGTCCGCTCGTCGGAGGGGAACACGGCGGTCGTGGCGCCGGTCTCGACGGCCATGTTGCAGATCGTGGCCCGCCCGGTGATCGACAACGACGCGACGCCGTCACCGTAGAACTCGAACACCGCGCCGACGCCGCCGCGCACGCCGTAGCGGTGCAGCAGCTCCAGGATGATGTCCTTGGGTTCGACGGCGTAGCCGAGGCGGCCGGTGAGCTCGACGCCGATGACCCGCGGGCAGGGCAGCTCGAAGCCGTAGCCCGCCATCGCGACGGCGACCTCGAGCCCGCCGGCGCCGGTGGCGAAGGTGCCTAGCGCGCCGGAGGTGGTGGTGTGCGAGTCCGCGCCGACGATCAGGGCGCCCGGCCGGGCGAAGCGTTCGATGTGGATGTAGTGGGAGATGCCGTGTCCGGGCGGGGAGAACCGCACGCCGTAGCGCTCGCAGAACGAGCGCAGGTAGCGGTGGTCCTGCATGTTCTTGTCGTCGATCTGCAGCACGTTGTGGTCGACGTACATGACCGCCAGCGGGACGGCGATCTCGTCGACGCCGAGCATCTCGAACTGCATCCCGGTCATCGTCCCGGTGGCGTCCTCGATGAGGACCTGGTCCACGCCGACGGTGATGTCGCGGCCCGGCTCCAGCTCGGTGGCCGGGTCGACCAGGTGGGGTGTGAGGAGCTTGTGGGTCACGCAGAGTGGACGCGACATCGGTGAACCTTTCCAGCGCGAGACGAGCACCTCGCCGGCCGCTCACGCAGGAGAGCGCGCTGCACGGGCGGGCCGGTGGGGAACGGGCGGGCGGGGTCAGCCGGTGCCCTCGTCGAGGGCGATCAGGTGGCCCATGCGCTGCTGCTTGGTGCGCAGGTAGCGCAGGTTGTGCGGGGTCGCGGAGCTGGGGAGCCCGACCCGGCCGACGATCTCCAGCCCGTAGCCGTCGAGTCCGCCGTATTTGGCCGGGTTGTTCGTGACCAGCCGAAGCCTCGTGATGCCGAGGTCGGCGAGGATCTGCGCGCCGACCCCGTAGGAGCGGGAGTCGACGGGCAGCCCTTGGGCGGTGTTGGCGTCGATGGTGTCCAGCCCGGTCTCCTGCAGGGCGTAGGCGCGGATCTTGTGGCCGAGCCCGATCCCGCGGCCCTCGTGGCCGCGCAGGTAGACCACTGCGCCTGCTCCTTCGGCGGTGATCGCCCGCATGGCCTGCTCGAGTTGGGCGCCGCAGTCGCAGCGCAGCGACCCGATGATGTCCCCGGTCAGGCACTCGGAGTGCACCCGCACCAGCGCCCCGTCGGGGGCCCGGCTGGCCGCGGCGACGTCACCGTGGACCAAGGCCAGGTGCTCGGTGCCGTCAAGGGTGGAGCGGTAGGCCACCGCCCGGAACTCGCCGAACAGCGTCGGCATCGCCGAGGTGGCGACGTGCTCGACGAACCGCTCGGCGGCCCGCCGGTAACGCACCAGATCGGCGATGGCCAGGATCGGCAGGTCGTGCTCGCGGGCGAACTCGTGCAGCGTCGCGCCGCGGGCCATCGAGCCGTCCTCGGCGACGATCTCGCCGATCACCCCGACCGGGTCCTGGCCGGCAAGACGCAGCAGGTCCACAGCAGCCTCGGTGTGGCCCGCGCGCACGAGTACCCCACCGTCACGAGCCCGCAGCGGGAAGATGTGGCCGGGCCGGCGCAGATCCTCGGGCCGTGTGGACGGGTCGGCAAGGGCTCGTAGGGTGGTCGCGCGGTCGGCCGCCGAGACCCCGGTTCCGGCGTCGAGGTGGTCCACGGTGATGGTGAACGCGGTGCCGTGGGCGTCGTTGTTGTCGGTGACCATCTGCGGCAGCGCCAACGCGTCCGCCCGCACCCCCGCCATGGGGGCGCAGACGATGCCGGTCGTGTGCCGCACGACGAAGGCGACCTGCTCGGCGGTCACGGTGGCCGCGGGCAGGATCAGGTCGCCCTCGTTCTCCCGGTCGGCGTCGTCGGTGACGATCACCATCCGGCCCTCGGCCAGCGCGGCCACCGCGCGCTGAACCGACCGCGTGCCGGGCAGGGTCGCGTGCGGGATCGACGGCGGGCGGGCGGCGTCTCCGGTGTCTCCGTCGTGGCTGGTGGAGCGCTTCATCGTCGACTCCTCGTGAGGTGCGTACCGGGTTCGGACGGGGCGGCTGGTGGCTCAGCCGAGGGTGAAGGGGTCCCGGGTGCCGCCGGTGAGCTCGACCCACACCGACTTGTTCTCGGTGTAGGCCTCGACGGCCTCGACGCCGTTCTCCCGGCCGATCCCCGACAGCCCGTAGCCACCAAAGGGGACACTCGGCGCGACGACCCGGTAGGCGTTGATCCACACCGTGCCGGCCCGGACCTTGGCCGCGACCCGGTGGGCGCGGTGCACGTCCTTGGTCCACACCGCCCCGGCCAGGCCGAACGGGGTGTCGTTGGCCAGCTTGAGCGCCTCGTCCTCCTCGCGGAAGGTGTAGGCCGACAGGACCGGCCCGAACACCTCCTCGCGCACGATCGTCGAGTCCGGACCGACGCCGGTGAGCACGGTCGGCTTGACGAACAGCCCGCCCAGCCCGCCGGGGCCGTCGTCAGCGGCGCCGCCGTAGGCGACGGTGGCGCCCTCGTCCTGGGCGGTCTTCAGGTAGTGCAGCACCTTGGCGTACTGCGGGGGGTTGGCGACCGGGCCCATCTCGGTGTCGGGGTTCATCGGGTCGCCGAGCTTGATCGCCGCGGCACGCTCGGCGACCAGACGCACCAGCTCGTCGTGCACCGACTCGTGGACGATCAACCGCGAGCCCGCCATGCAGGTCTGCCCGGTCGCGGCGAAGATCCCGGAGACGACCCCGTTGGCCGCGGCGGCCAGGTCGGCGTCGGGGAAGACGATCTGCGGGGACTTCCCGCCCAGCTCCAGGGTGACCGGGTTGAGGTTCTCCGCGGCGGCGCGTGCGACGTGTCGCCCGGTCGAGGTGGCGCCGGTGAACGCCACCTTGTTCACGCCGGGGTGACCGGCGAGCGCGGCCCCGACCTGCGGGGCCTGGCTGGTGACGACGTTGACCACCCCGGGCGGGAAGCCCGCCTGGTCGAACAGCTCCGCCAGTGCGACGGTCGAGGCGGACGCGTGCTCGGAGGGTTTGACGACCATCGTGCAGCCGGCGGCGAGCGCGGGCGCGAGCTTCCAGGTCAGCAGCAGCAGCGGGGAGTTCCACGGAGTGATCGCGGCGACGACCCCGATGGGCTCCTTGCGCGTGTAGACCAGGTAGTTCGGGTTCGGGGAGGGGATCTGCCGTCCCTCGACCTTGTCCGCGAGCCCGGCATAGTAGTGGAACCAGGAGCTCAGCCCGGCCATCTGACCGATCATCTCCCGGTAGAGCTTGCCGGAGTCGTTGACCTCCAGCTTCGCCAGTCGCTCGGCGTTGTCGGCGATCAGGTCGCCGACGCGGCGCAGCAGCTGGGCGCGGACGAACCCGGTCGTCGTGCCCCACTCGCCGTCCAGCGCCGCCCGAGCCGCCGCCACCGCGGCGTCGACGTCCTCCGGGCCGGCGTCGGCGAGCACCGCCCACGGCTGTCCGCTGTAGGGGTTCTGGGACTCGAACGTGGCCCCGGACAGGGCGTCGACCGGCTTGCCGCCGATCACCAACTTGAACCGCTCGAGATCAGCCATCGGTCCGTCCTCCTTGACAGTGCGTGCCGTGCTCATGCCGACGCTAGAAGCGCCTCGCGCCTCGGACTATCCGGTCCCGATCCCGCGATGTCCGCCAGACGACAGCCGGCGGGGTGGCGGGGGTGGGGGCGGCCCGGTCGCGGGTCATCGGCGGGACGTCGCGACCGAGCCGTGCTCAGGGGTCGGGGCAGCCTGTTCGGGTCAGTCCCGCCCGCGGGGCCGGTTCGGGCCGCCTGCGCGGTAGAGGTTGCTCGACAGCTCGTGTCCGACGGCTCGCTCGACGATCGCGGCGGTGTCGAGGACCTTCGACAGGTCCAGGCCGGTAGCGACCCCCGACTCTTCGAGCAGGTAGACGACTTCCTCGGTCGCGATGTTGCCGCTGGCCCCCGGGGCGAAGGGGCAGCCGCCCAGGCCGCCGGCGGAGGCGTCGATCTGAATCACGCCCGCCTGGATGGCGGCGAGCACGCAGGCGATGCCCGAGCCGCGGGTGTTGTGGAAGTGCACGCCGACCGGCACGCCCGGGACGGCCGCCCGCACCGCGTCGAGCAGCTCGGTGACCCGGCCCGGCACCGTGGTGCCGATGGTGTCGCCGAAGCACAATTGGTCGGCGCCCTGAGCAACGGCGCGGCGGGCGATGTCGACGGTGCGCTGCAGCGGGGTGCGCCCGTCGAAGGGGCAGTCCCACGCCACCGCGATGATCACCTCGAGCTGTCCGCCCGCGCCGTGGGCCAGCTCGGCGATGTCACCGACCGCGTCGACGGCCTCCCGAGTGGTGCGCCGGGCGTTGGCCAGGCTGTGCCCGTCGGAGGCGGAGATGACGTACTCCAGGTTCGCCATCCCGGCCGCGACCGCGCGGCGGGCCCCGCCGTGGCCGGCGACCAGCGCCGAGAAGTGCAGGTCGGGCCAGCGCTTGAGCTCGGCGACGACCTGTTCGGCGTCAGCGAGGGCGGGCACGGCCTTGGGTGAGACGAACGAGGTCACCTCCACCCGCCGCACCCCGGTCGCCGCCACCGCGTCGAGGATCTCCAGCTTGGTCTCCAGCGGGATCGGCGCCTCGAGCTGTAGCCCGTCGCGTAGGCCCACCTCACGCAGATCGACTGATGCGGGCAGGGTCGTCATCGTGCATCTCCAGGATCGTCGAGGAAGGTCGTCGGATGCGCCGGTCAGATGACACCGGCATCTGTCAGGGCGGCCAGCTCAGTGCCGGACAACCCCAGCACCCCGGCAAAGACGTCGACGTTGTGGGTGCCCGGGCGCGCGGGCCCGGCCCAACGGACCGAGCCGGGCGTGCCGTCGAGCACCGGCATCACGCCGGGGCCGAGGATGTCGCGCTCGACCGCCTTGTCGTGGTGCGGCACGAGCATGTTCCGGGCCTGGAACTGCGGGTTCTGCACGATCTCGGCGACGGTGTCGACCGGCCCCACCACGACACCGGCGTCCTCGAGAAGCTTGGTCAGGGTCTCCGCGTCGTAGTGCGACGCCCACTCCGCCACGATCGCGTCGATCTCGTCCTGGTTGTCCCCGCGCGCCACGTGCGTGGCGAACCGCGGGTCGGTGACCAGGTCGGGGCGCTGCATCGCGACACAGAGGCGGGCGAACACCGTGTCCTGGTTGGCGGCGATGATCAGCCAGCGGTCGTCGGCGCAGCGGTAGAGGTTCGACGGAGCCAGCTTGTCCAGCCGGGTCCCCGACGGCTGCCGGACGTGCCCGGTGGCGTCGTAGTCGGGGATGACCGACTCCAGCATCGCCAGGCAGGCCTCGGCGAGCGCGACGTCGACGACCTGCCCGCGGCCCTCACGGGGCCCGCCGGGCTGGCTGCGGGCGTAGAGGGCGGTCAGCACGCCCTGCACGGCGAACATGCCGCCCAGGGAGTCGCCGATCGACAGCGCCGCGCGCGGCGGCGGGTCGCCGGGGAAACCGTTGAGGTGGCGCATCCCGCCCACCGCCTCGGCGACCGAGGCGTACCCGGGGCGCCTGGAATGCGGACCGGTCTGTCCGTAGCCCGACACCCGGGCCAAGATCAGGCCCGGGTTGCGCTCGGACAGGACGTCGTAGCCGAGGCCCCACTTCTCCAGGGTGCCGGGCCGGAAGCTCTCCACCACCACATCGGCGGTGTCGACCAGGCGCAGGAACAGCTCTCGGCCCTCGTCACGGCGCAGGTCGAGGGTCACGCAGCGCTTGTTGCGCGCGTGCACGGTCCAGAAGAAGTGATGACCGTCCTCCTCGGCCTGCCCCCACACACGCAACGGGTCGGGCCGGTCCGGGGCCTCGACCTTGATGACATCGGCGCCGTGGTCTGCGAGCAGCCGGCCGCAGAACGGGCCGGCGATCAGTGTGCCGAGCTCCAGCACGCGGATCCCCTGCAGCGCTCCCCCTGCGGGAGAGCCGGATCGGGCAGTGCCTGGCGCATCGGTGGGCAGGTCGGTGGAGGACATACCGCGACGGTAGGAAGCACCCGCGGGGCGCACTAGCCGCAGGCGGACGCCGACTATCCGCCGCGCGCCATCCGCGCGGGGGCCCTCGGGCAAGCTCCCGCCGTGGCCTGCGGGGAGTACCCGTAGCGCGCCCGGTACTCCGCGCAGAAGCGGCGGGTGCTGGTGAAGCCCCACCGCCGTGCGATCGCCGCCACCGAGTCCCCGGGGCCGGGCTCGCGGAGCTGCGCGTGGGCTCGGGTCAGCCGGACGTCGCGGACATAGGTTTCGGCGCGAACACCCAGCTCCGCGATGAACGCCGCCTGCAGCGCCGCCGCGCTGATACCCGTCACCGCCGCGAGTTCGGCGATACCCAGCGGCCGCTCCGGGTAGGCCTCGATGTAGTCCACCGCCTCGCCCACCGCGAGCCGATCCGGGGCGTCGTAGCGGCGCAGCCCCCTCGAGTGGCTGTGCTCGACGCCCAGGAGCAGCTGCGTGAGCAGGTACGACTCCAGCTGCTCACGGACCAGGTCGGCCGTACCGCCGCCGTCGAGCTGGTCGGCCAGAAACGTCGCCGCACCGAGCAGACCTTGGCCGGCGTCGCTGCCCAGGTCGACGCGCAGGCCGAAGCGCGGCGCCTCCACCGGCTCCTGCAGCAAGATCGACAACTGCGCCCGCATCGACCGGACCGGGATCTTGACCGCGAACTGCGCAGCGTCCGCCGACCATCCCAGCAGGGACTCCTCGAAGGGGGAGAGCAGCACGCCGGACAGTCCGGCGTTCGTGATCGTGGTCGCCAGGCCATGGCGGACGGAGGTGTGGCCGCGCACCGTCAGGTTGAGGTGGTAGCAGTCGACCATAGGGGGCACCGACAACTCGATCTCGTTGCCGTAGGACAGATAGCCGAAGGTCAGGCGCGCCGACTCGGCCAGGTTCAACCGGGCGTCGAGGGTGCCCGAGGCGCGCAGGCGGTGTGGGACGTACACACGGGAGACCACCTGCTGCGCTTCCTCCGGGTCCGCCGTGCGCAGGGCAGGGCATCGAGCCAACGGCTCGTTCGGCGTGTTCATCCCACACCCCCAGCACCGTGCGTGTCACGTCGGACGCCCTCGACGCTAGGAGGGGCCTTCACCTGCCGCTATCCGCGGAACGACCCCTGCGGTGTGCGCTGCGTCGCGCCTCGGGGCCGAGTGCCACCGACGAGCTTCACGCTCGCGGGTCGTTTGGCGGACAGGGCAGGTCGGTGCGCGGATAGTCGGGCCTCCTCGCCGATCTCTACCTTGCTGCTCACAGCGATCCGCCGGTGCGCGACGTACCGCCCGGCACGCAAGCCCTGATCACCGACGATGGAGGACTGCTGTGACCTACCCCATGCACGAGGCGGACGGCCTGCTCGGCCATGACAAGTCGGTCAAGGAGAACCCGGTCTTCAACGACCAGAAGCTCAAGCTCGGCATCTTCGCCGCGAACTGCAGCGGCGGGGTCGTCATGAGCCACGAGCCGACCGGGTTCCGGGTCACCTGGGGCCAGCAGCTCGAGATCGCCCGCACCGCCGACCAGCTCGGCATGGAGGCGATGGTCCCGGTCGGTCGCTGGACCGGCTTCGGCGGCGAGACCAACTTCAACGGCGTCTGCTTCGAGACCTACACGTGGGCCGCCGGCCTCGCCCAGGCCACCGAGAACATCGGCATCTTCACCACCACTCACGTGCCGACCGTGCACCCCATCGTCGCGGCGAAGATGGCCACCACCATCGACCACATCTCCGGCGGTCGCTACGGGATGAACCTCGTGATGGGCTGGTTCAACCCCGAGATGGAGCTGTTCGGCCGCAAGCAGCTCGAGCACGACGAGCGCTACGAGTACGGCCAGGAGTGGATCGACTTCGCCATGGAGCTCTGGAACGAGAAGGAGGCCTTCGACCACGACGGCAAGTTCTTCCAGTCCAAGGGCGCCCACGCCTACCCCAAGCCGATCCAGGACCCCCGCCCCGCCCTGCTCAACGCCGGCGCCTCCCCGCGTGGCCAGGAGTTCTCGGCCAAGAACGTCGACATCAACCTGATCGCGCTGCCGACCGAGGAAGCGCCCGACTACATCAAGGGCATCAAGCGCCTCGCCAACGACAAGTACGAGCGCGACATCGACGTCTGGACCTACTGCCTCGTGATCTGCCGCGAGACCGAGAAGGAGGCCAAGGCCGCCCAGCAGGCCATCATCGACAACGGTGACTGGGCCGGAGCGAAGAACGTCATGGACGTCCTCGGCATCCAGTCCGGCTCCTTCGCGAGCCAGATCGAGAAGTACCAGGAGCGCTTCATCGCCGGCTGGGGCGGCCCCAACCTCGTCGGCACCCCCGAGCAGGTCGCCGAGCAGTTCGCCGAGCTGTCCGAGGCCGGCATGGGCGGCGCGATCTTCGGCTTCCACGACTACGCCACCGAACTCAAGGAGTTCGGCGACGAGGTCATGCCCCAGATGCGCAAGATCGGCATCCGCCACTGACCGATCTGAGATCAGGGGTGCTGACACAATCAGCGCCCCATGAACGCCGAGGCGGCTCCCACCGGAGCCGCCTCGGCGTCATCCGAGAGCAGGAACCTACGGTATCGGCGCCGACGACTTGAAGGTCAGGACCCTGTCACCTGAGCCTGAATCCACCGCTGGAAAGTGCTGGTGAGAGTGGGTCGTAACACGCGGATGCCCTTCTGACCTGGGATGATAGGACTTGCTGAGGGTCCTTGTGGCACCGGAGAGAAGGGCATCCGCTGGATGCGACTATCCCACGCCCGGCGCGCGGTGAGCGCGCGGTTCGACGATCCGAATCTCGTGTCGTGCGCCGGGCTGGTTCCGGTGCTGGAGTTGGCGGCCCGTTGCGGGCTGGCGGAGCTGATCACCGCGCGGTTGTCGGTGTCCGGGAAGGGAAGTGCGCACCCCGCGGCGAAGATCATCGCGTTGGTCGCGGGGATGGTCGCGGGGGCGGACTCGATCTCGGATATGGATCTGTTGCGCCACGGCGGGATGCGCCGACTGATCACCGGCGTACGGGCCCCGTCCACGCTGGGCACGTTCCTGCGGCTGTTCCGGTTCGGCCACGTCCGCCAGCTCGATGCCGTCGCGGCCGGGCTCTTGGCCCGCCTGGCCACGACCACCCCGGTGCTGGCCGGCGCCGGGCAGGTGGCGTTCGTCGACCTCGACGACACCGTGCGCCAGACCTTCGGCTACGCCAAGCAGGGCGTCGGGCGCGGCTATACCGGTGTGGCCGGGCTGAACGCCCTGCTGGCGACTGTGTGCACCCCGCGCTCGGCACCGGTGATCGCCGGGACCCGGCTGCGCAAGGGCGCCACGAACTCGGTGCGTGGCGCGGCGAAGCTGCTCGCCGACACCCTGGCCACCGCCCGCCGGGCCGGCGCGAGCGGGCTGGTGCTGGTGCGGGCGGACTCGGCGTTCTACGGCTACGACATCGTCGCGGCCTGCCGCCGCGCCGGCGCCCGTTTCTCGATCACCGCGCGGCAGACCCCGGCGGTCAGCCGGGCGATCGCCGCGATCGACGAGACGGCGTGGACCCCGATCCGCTACCGCCACGCCCTCTACGACACCGACGAGCAGCGCTGGGTCTCCGACGCCGAGGTCGCCGAGTTCAGCTTCACTGCGTTCACCGGCCGCCGCCAAGCCGAGCAGATCACCGCCCGGCTGATCGTGCGCCGGGTCCGTCGTCTCAACCCGGCCCGCCGCGGCCCCGGCGCGGCGCAGCTGGCCGGACAGCTCAGCGGGCAGGTCCTGGGCCCACACCGTCGACGCCGCCGCGATCCCCGATTGCCGGCGAGGCGGGGGTCCGCGGCCGGCCGGATGCGAGAGGCAGCTGGCCCGGTCGCGGACGTGCCGCTGAGCGGCTCGGGACCCCGGGCCCACGTCGATGATGCCCAGAGGCCTGCCGCCGCGGCGGTGGACGGGCCTTGAAGGTTCGGTTCAGTTGTCGTCGTGGCGTCGGTAGACCCAGTGTCCGTCGAACTGCTCGCCGGTCAGGGCGTAGGTTCCCGGGCGGACCGTCGTGTCCCCGGTCATGGCCAGGTAGACCAGTGTCGCAGGTGGCCGGTTGTGGTCCATGCCTCGGTAGACCTGGCCCCGTCCTTCCTCGGTCTGCGGGTCCACGAACAGCGCGTGGAGGTCCAGCATCAGCCGGCTCCTTCGTCGAGGCCCTCGAAGCGATGGCACCACAGGGTCAGCAGGCTGCTCACAACCCCGCATCATCAGCGGACGAGTGGGAGCGCGCTGCGGCGCTGCGACCAAGGTCATGCGGCCCGTTGGAGCTTGCCGGGTGTGGCTGCGCCGGAATGCCGAGGGTGGCTGGGCAGGACCGGTGGCGCCGGTGTGCTGCGCGGGGAGGTGCCTGCCACCGGCGGCGACCCCTCGCGGCCGATAGCAGGCAAGCGGGGCGTACCCGATATGGCCCCGCGGAAGCACCGGGCCCGGAGCAGCCCCCGGTGTCGTCACGTGAATGTCAGTCTGCCGTGCAGGATCCGAAGGGGGATCGAGATGGCGTGCGCCGTGTCGCAGGTGGCCCACCACGGCGACAGTGTCTGCTGGAGCCTGTGCAGTCGTCCCGGCTCAGCGATCTCGTAGGCCTCACCGACCCCCGTAGACGCTCCACCCGGTGCGGGCCCCAGGTCGATGTCATCGACCTGAAACGCCACGACCGTCCCCAGCACGGCCGCAGCAAGCGTACCCCCGCGAGGGGTGCGGAACACGCTCTCCTCCCCGTCGAGCACGTTGTGCACCGGGTGCGCGGCGGGCAGGCTCTGGCGGGTGACGACGACCCGGCCGACGCCTTCACCGGCGAGACGGGTCAGGCACTCGGTACGCCCGAGCGCGACGAGCTTCGGCTGCGGGTTGATGACGGTCGCCTCCTGGCCGGGCAGATGATCACGGGCACGGTAGGTCAAGCAGCGAGAGGATCTTAGGTCCCGACCGGGACGCCGAGCTCGGGAATGCCGTACGGGTTTGTTCGTGGGGCCGAGTGGGCGTTACGCCGCGGGCCGCGTTGACCATCGACGCCGCTGGTGAGCTGCTTGTAGTGTCCATTGTGGCTGGCCCGCGGAGTGTGACCCCTTCCCCCGCGGGCCAGCCCCCTCCGGCCGTCGAACCTGCCCTTGACCGCTTGACCCCTGCCGCTTCGCAGCACCCCGAGCCGGTGTTGCGGTCCTCGATCGCCGAGAATCGCCGCCTGCTGCCGCAGCTCTTCCCTGAGCGCACCTTGGACTGCCGAACACGACGTGCACGCCCTCCCGGCGCGCCGGGGGAAGCGGCCGATGGACAGCGCGACCAGAACGGACACCAGCGGGTACGCGGCCCGCCGCCACGTCGAGGGCTCCCACGCGCTCCGGAGCACCAACCCGGCGCCCGGGCGGCGGACGCGCCCCAGCGCCTGTCCCAGGGCGACCTCCCAGTGGTCGACCCGCTCGGTTCGGAAGGTTGCTCGGACCCCGGAGATCAGCGATTCCTGAGGTCCCCCATGTGCGCGCGAGTTCAGGAGCGCCCTCCAGGTGAAGAAGGCTTTCGGGCTCTATCCGTGCCCAGAGGTCGACACGGCCGGAAGGCAGGTGGTGTCCCACGCTGCTGACACGCTGTTGTTGATTGAGACGATCGCGAAGGTTGGGCTCGACCGACCACAACACCCGCGGTCGGGGCGGCAGAGCGGCGGCCGGTCGGCCGAGCCTGAGCACCCCGACCGACCGCGCGACGGGTCAGGACGCCGGCGCCGCCGCGTTGGTGATCACGAAGAACTTCTTCACGAACGGGGCGAGCGAGGTCCAGCGGACCGGTCTGCCGGTCGGCAGACAGACCACGTCGCCGGCCTGGATGTCCCATTCCTGCCCGGTCTCTTCATCGAGCAGGTGAGCGCGGCCCTCGAGGATCAGCATGGTCTCGTCCCCGAGCGGCGCGGTGTAAGGGACGGTCGAGGTGCCGTCGGGCTCACAGCCGGCGATGCCGACCCCGGTGCGCCACAGCCCGCACAGGTAGGTCCCGGTGGAGCCGGTGTCGCGGATGGTGAACAGCTCCCCGCACACCTGCGGGCCCTGGCCGGGCTCGGTCCACTCGTAGGGGGTCCACACCTGCGGGTCGTCGTTGATGTTCGCGACGAACAGGTGGTCCTGCGGGGTGGCGGCCTCGGGGCTGTCCCACATCACCCAGAACTTCTTCAGGAACGGCTCGCGGATCTCCCAGTGCAGGTCCACGTTCTTGGGGTGGCTCAGGATCGTGCCCGCCGCGATCTCGTGCTTGACCCCGGTCGCCACCTCGGTGATCTCCGCGGATCCCTCGAGGATGACCATGGTCTCGTCACCGAGCGGGGCGGTGTAGTCCACGATGCAGGACCCGTCGGGCTCACAGCCTGCGATCTGGTGGCCGGTCCGCCACAGACCCGCCATCAGGGTGCCGGAGGTTCCCTCCGGGCGGATCACGACGACCTCACCCTTGCTTTGGGGGCCGTACTTCGGGTCCACCCAGTCGAACGGGGCCCAGTCTGCGGGCGGAGGGTTGAGGTTACGGTTGCCGATGTTGATCGCGCCGACTGCCGATGTGGTCATGCTGCTCTCCTGGAATGTTGGATCGGTAGGGTTGAGAACTTCCGGCTGCGGTTGTCGAGGCGTCGAGGTCTGTCTCGGCCGTCGAGGTGGAGGCGATCTCCCATGTGCTGAGCAGGCCGTCGCGCAGCGTCCAGAACTCGGTGCCCTCGCTGTGCATGGGCTTGTCGGTCGTCGTGTCGGTCCATCGGTCGCGCCAGTCGACGGCGAGGGCGTCGCCGTCGACCGCGCGGAGGCGCTTGTCGAGACGCTGGTCGGCCCGTTCAGCGAACCGGTCCTCGAGGAACTCCTTGATCTGGTTCCGGCCACGGAGAACGGTGGTCGAGCCGAACCGGATCTCGGCGTCCTCGGTGAAGCCCTGGAGGATCAGGTCGATCCGGCCCGAGGCGAAGGTGAGGACCACCCCGTCGACGATCCCCGAGGCCAGCTCGGGGGTCATCCTCGTGCGCCACCGAGAACCCCGGCCCGCCACCACGGGTCCCGTCACCGTGCGCTCCGCGGGCTCAGGCGTCGACGGGTTGCCGGTGGTCTGCGACCGGTGCGCTCCCGTTGGTGGCCGCGGCCGTGTCCGGTGCGGGGGTGTGGTCGAGCTGGTCGAGGGGGACGTCCTTGAACACCGCGAAGCTGGACGGCTGCTCGGACAGGTACGGGAAGTGGAACCCGCAGTTCGGGCACTGCTCACGCAGGACGGCCTGCTCCTGAGCCAGCTCGTAGACCTTGTCCTGCAACTCCCCACAGGTCGGACAGATGCGCAGCAGACGCGTTCCCACCAACTCGAAGTTGGTGATGATGTCCTCCATGATGGCGCCGTTGGCGGCCCAGGCCTTCGCGTGCTTGTGATAGGTGTCGGTGTGCCAGTCGTAGAGCGCCTTCTTGCTCGTCCAGAAGCTGCACTCGTTGAACCAGCCCGGGTCGTCAGGGTGCTCCCACCAGGTCAGGTGCAGGAAGCCGGGCAGCTTCATGAGGTGGTGTCGGGTGTCTCCGAAGACGACCTTGAACTTCTCGTAGGCGTCGGGACTGGAGAACCGCACGCGTTGCATGCTCAGGTAGATCGGCACGAGCACCTCTTCCTCGGGTGGGATCCGGGCGATCATCGGGATCGAGCGGCAGATCGCGAGTACCTCATTGGGGCGGCATCGTCGCGATTCGCCGACGATCCGAGTAGGTCTATCCTGGCCCCGCGACCTGTTGGCTCCAGAGATTAGCGGAGGCCAGGCGGTCCACCAGAGCCAATTCGCGAGCGTTGTGGGGACCACGTGACATCTGCACGCAACACGAACGACCCCACCCGCGGCGGTCCCGGCTCCTCGCGGACGAAAGCCGCACCCGCGTACAAGACGCTCTACGAGCAGCTCCGGACGAGCATCCTGACAGGCCAGCTACCCGCGGGTACCCGCCTGCCGCCCAGCCGGAGCCTGGCGACGGAGACCGGCATGTCCCGCAACACCGTGCTCGCGGCCTTCGGGCAACTGCAGGCCGAGGGGTACATCACCGGCCGGCAAGGCTCCGGCACCTACGTCGCGTCGGTCCTGCCCGAGCAGGCCCTCCGCTCGGTCACCGCGAAGCCCGCCGCCGCATCGACGTCGACCGGCCACGTGAACCTCTCGGTGCGAGGAAGGCGGCTCGCCGCGGCCCGCCGCGTCCCGCTGCCATCGGTCCTGGGCCGTAGGCCGCACGGCACGGCGTTCCTCATCGGGCTCCCGGCACTCGACGCGTTCCCCTTTGACACCTGGGCCAAGCTCCACCGCGAGCGGTTCCGCAAATCCGGGCCGCAGCTGATGCGCTACGACGACCCCGCGGGCTACCGGCCGCTGCGCGAGGCCGTCGCCGCGCACATCAGCACCGCCCGCGGCATCCACTGCACCCCTGACCAGGTCATCATCACCACGGGCTCGCAGCAGGCGCTCGAGTTCTGCGCCCGCATCCTGCTCGACCCCGGCGACCCCGCCTGGCTCGAGGACCCGGGCTACCTGGGGGCCCGCGCCGCATTGATCTCAGCGGGCGCGCGGATCGTCCCGGTGCCCGTCGACCGGCACGGTCTCGACGTCGGCGCCGGCGTCGCGCTCGAGCCCGCCGCCCGGCTCGCCGCGGTCACCCCGTCCCACCAGTTCCCACTCGGCCACACCATGTCGCTCGAACGCAGGCTCGCCCTGATCGACTGGGCTGGGAACAACAACGCCTGGGTCATCGAGGACGACTACGACGCCGAGTTCCGCTACCACGGCAAGCCGCACGCCGCGCTGATGGCCATCGACACCCGGCGACGGGTGATCTACGTCGGCACCTTTAGCAAGGTGCTGTTCCCCGGTCTGCGGCTCGGCTACATCATCGCGCCGCCGGACCTGGTCGACGGCTTCCTCGCCGCACACCTGAGCACCGACATGCACGCGCACCTCGTCGACCAGGCCGTCGTCGCCGACTTCATCGAGCACGGCCACCTCACCCGTCACCTGCGCCGCATGCGAGTACTGCACCGGGAACGCCAGTTCGAACTGATCCGGCGCGTGGAGCCGCTCGGCGACCAGATCCGGCTCGAGCCGTCTGACGGCGGGCTACACCTCGTCGGTTGGCTCCCGCAGCAACGCGACGACCGAGCCGTCGCCCGGGCCGCCCTGCGGCAGGGTGTCCACATCTGGCCGCTGTCGACCCACTACCTGCGACCCGAGAGCAAATCGGCGCTGCTGCTCGGCTACGCGGGCACCACCACGGCCGACATGGCCCGCGGCGTTGAGGTCCTGGCCAAAGCCCTGCAGGCCGGGTGAGATGACCTGCCTCGGGCGCTCACCACGGTGGCCGCTCGCCCCAAAGGGCTGACAGCGCCATCGCCCGTGCCAGCAGCGTCCGGGCCGACGGTCCCGCCCCCCAGGCCCGCCAGCCCCCGCCGAGGAGGTCGAGCCCACGCAGCTCTGCCACCATCCAGGTTCAGCTTCGACCTGTAGTCCGCGAGTCGGTCAACGGACGCCCCTCCGAGTCCGCAACCGAGACCCGTCGTCCCTGCGGAGATCAGCTGCCGCATCCCGGACACGATGTCCCAGGCCTTAGCCCGGGTTCTTCATGACGGGCTGGGCGGTGGGTGACCCCCGAGAGAAGAAAGTGCCTCTCGACCAGGTAGGACAGGGCTTGCTGAGGGCCATGTCCGCCGGGGTCGAGGAGGCACTTTCCGAGTGCAGGCTACAACCACCCGTCCGAGGATCATCGTGACCGCCGACGGGGCTGGCGTGGTGTCCCATGCCGGGTCCGGCTGCTGGCCGATGTCGCGGACCGCACCACGCTGACCGGCGAGTTGTCCCAGGCACTGGACGGACTGCGACCTCCGCGGGCCCGCCATGATCCCGGGCGAGTGCTGGTGGATCTCGCCGTCGCGGTCGCCGACGGCGCCACCACGATCTCCGAGATCGCAGTCCTGGGCGACCAGGCCGAGCTGTTCGGAGCGGTCGCGTCGGACTCGACGTGCTGGCGGCTGCTCGACCGCCTCGACGAGGCCGCGCTCGCGCGGGTGGCGGCAGCTCGAGCCAGGACTCGTGAGCTCGTCTGGGACCAGAAGGCCGAGCGCCACGGGCGGGCGTTCCCACCGGTCACAGTGGCCGGACAGGACCTCGACGTGCTGGTCATCGATCTGGACGCGTCGATCGTGATCTGCCATTCGGAGAAGGAGCAGGCCGCGCCGACGTTCAAGCGGACCTTCGGTTACCACCCACTGATGGCGTTCTGCGACAACACCTCCGAGTTCCTGGGGGGCGTCCTGCGCCGCGGCAACGCGGGCGCGAACACCGCCGCAGACACATCACCGTGCTCGACCAGGCCCTGGCTCAGATCCCCGACCAGCACCGTCACGGCCGCAAGGTCCTGGTCCGCGCGGACACCGCCGGCTGCACGAGAGCGTTCCTGGCCCCACGTCCGCGACCAGCAGGACAAGGCGGTGGCGACGGAGTTCTCCGTCGGCTGGGCCATCACCGACCGCGAACGCGCCGCGATCGCTGCGGTCCCGCACAAGGTGTGGGCTGATGCGGTCGACGCCGACGGAAGCCACCGTGACGGCGCCGGACTGGCCGAGCTCACCGGGCTGCTGTCCGCCGCCTCGCTGGCGGGCTACCCGCCGGGGACGCGGGTGATCGTCCGCCGGGAACGCCCACACCCGGGCGCTCAGCTGGACCTGATGGAGACTCGGGACGGCTGGCGCTACACCCGCTTCGCCACCGACACCGTCGCCGGGCAGCTGGCCTTCCTCGACGCCCGCCACCGCGCGCACGCCCGGGTCGAGGACCGCATCCGCACCGCGAAGGACACCGGGCTGAACCACTTCCCGTCCCGGACCTTCGCGATCAACTCGGCGTGGTTGACCGTCGTGATGCTCGCGGTCGACCTGCTCTCCTGGACGCAGCACCTGCTCCTCGACGGGCACCTCGCCAATGCCGAGCCGAAGACGCTGCGCTACCGACTGCTGCACGTCGCGGGCCGGATCACCCGAGGTCAACGACGCACCTTCGCCCGCATCCAGCAGCCTTGGCCCTGGGCCCGACAGCTCGCGGCCGCGTTCGCTCAGCTCCGCGCCCTGGGACACAACTGCCCTGCTGCCCGTCCCCTCAGGCTGAACCAACCTCACGGCCGGCACGAGCGGCATGGAACACCCGACGGAAACGGCAGGCCGGACGATCCCGCACGCCCGACCCAGAAACCCGAGACGATCATGCGAGACGGATCAACTACTGCTCGTCGTGAATAACCGGGGCTAGTGGGGAAGGTAAGTCGACGTCGGCGTCGCGCAATCGTGTTTGCGTCCGCACGTGACGAACGACGAACCTACCCCGCGCGGCCAGGATCAAGACGGGGACGACCTCAGTGATCAGATCATGTCATTGCCACTCGCGGTGAACGGCGGAATCCGCTGGATGACGTCCCAGTGCTCAATCAGCTTGCCGCCCTCGATTCTGAAAATGTCGATGACGACGTGCCGCAACGACGCCGGATCCACTGGGTTGGGCTCGTCGGGCCAGTGAAGTCCCGTGGTCTCGGCCTGCACCCAGACGAGGTCGTCCTGAGCGGCCATCCTGTGGATCTTGAGCGTGAACCCCTTACACATCGCGGCGGTGCGACCGAACTCGAGTAACCCGGCTCGCCCGTTTACCAGGCGCGGGTTGTGTTGGGTGTAGTTCTCCGCATCGCAGTACTTGTCGAATGCGATCTCCGGCCCACTGCTCATCAGCGTGTCGTAGAACCCCTGCACCAGCTTCTTGTTGTCGTCCGTCGAACTCATAACGCTACCTCTCATTGATGAGGCTTCACCGTCTCCACGACGAAGCCTCCTAACGGATTACAAGAACAAGACCGACCACTGATCGCCGACCTCCAGCATCCCTTCAGAGTTCGCTCCGAGGTCCAAGGTCTCCACCAGGAAGATCGTGTCGTACGCTGCCGTCGGACCAACTGTTGGCTGGAGGCGTTAGCGTTGCTCAACAGCTGTTCTACCCGAATCGGCCGAGCTTCCGGCCTCCTGGTTTTTGGCCGCGCACGTCGTTGGTTGCTGGTTCGGTCGCGTGGATCTGCCCCTCCGGGCGGCGAGAAGATCACCTCCCCGCCGCCCTGTCAGGAACACGGCTTACACACTTCGACCGAAGCTCACCCAGCCAGCCACCGCTCCATCAGCGCGGATTGTTGACGACTGGCACCTTCAGGTACGAGACGTGCTCCGGTCCGGTATGGATGACGTGGTTGCCACTGTTCTCCGCACGCGGCGTTTCAGCGGCCAGACGGGCCCCGAGCACGGCCTCGTCCTGCGGAGCATGTGCGTCCACGCCGGTGCCGCGGACGTTGTATCCGGCCACGGTCAGCCGCAGTTGCTGTCCTGCCTGCACGAAGTACGATCTGGGCGTGAGGCCGATGTCGACCGGAACGATCTCTCCCGGGGACAGCTTCTGGTGACGGCGGAACGCTTGTACAGGCCCGAAGTCGGTCGACAGCTGGGGGTCCAGCTCACGCAGCGACACTCGCAGCCGCCCGGGTGCACCGGGCGGCGAGATGGGGTAGGTGTCGGCGAAGTGCCGGTGCGGAGCGAGCAGGTTGCCGTCGGCGTCGAGCTTCTCGACGAGCAGGAACAGGTCCATGTCGTCGGCGCCTTGCGCCTCGACCCACAACCGCGCGGACATGTACCCGAGCAAGGTGATGTCCTGGTCGAACTTGATCGTGAACGTCACGGCTCCGCCTGCGCCGGGGTAGGTCGCCGACGACTCCTCCACGGGGAGGGCTGTCGACAAGCTGTGATCGGCAGCGTTCAGATACAGCTCCTGGTAACGCGTCTCGGGCACTGGCCACTGGGTGAACGGCACGTCGACGAAGTCCTCACCGCCGGCGTTGATGATCGACGCCCGAACCCTCGGCGTGGTTTCCCACCCGTTGTCGACGCCCTTCAGATAACGATCGAAGAACCGCAACACATCCTCTTGGTAGTGCTGGGTGTACTGGTCGTTCCATTCATGGGTGTTGTTGATCCGGAACCACTTCTCGGCTGAGCCCAGGCGTCGAAACGCTTCGGAGGCACCGAACGAGTGGAGCCCTGTGACCCCGTCCATGACGACGTAGGCGGGGACCGTGACCTTCGAGAGGTCGGGGATCTTGTCCTCCCAGTACTCGTTCAGCAGCGGCTCCCGGATGCTCATGTCGCCGATCCGCTCGATGGAGCCGTTGTCGCCGGGAACCATGAAGGGAAGGAAGTCAAAGAAGCCGGGGTCGGGGATCCCTCCCCACACCATGTGACTGCGGTATGCGTCATAGAAGCCGTTCCAGGGCGCGATCGCGGCAAGATGCGGGGGGCGTGTCGCTGCGATGCCCCACTGCGAGATCGCCAGCCACGAGGCACCGTAGAGGGCGACCTTTCCGTTGCTCCACGGCTGCTCGGCCGCCCATTCCACGACGTCGTAGCCGTCGTGGGACTCGACCGAGCCCCAGAAGTGGATGTCGCCCTCGGACTTGCCGACCCCGCGTGCATCCGGATTGACCAGCGCGTACCCGTGATCGAGCCAGAACGCGGCATCCGCGCCTTCGAACTTCCCCAGGCCCGAGAAGTTCTCCCGTGGCACACCCCATGGCGGCGCAGGGAATGCAGGCAGCGACTTGCCGTACGGGCTCCAGTTGACCAGGGCAGGCAGGTTGCCATCTTGATCTGCCGGACGCAGCACGTCAGTGTAGATCACCACACCATCGCGCAGGGTCACCGGAATGTCGCGCTCCCAGACGACGTCACACGGCAGCGGCTTTCCTCCCGGGATGAACACCGTCCCGGCCTTCACCTGCGTCGTCTCACGACCGACCTGATAACCCTCGGGGAGTGGAGCGGAGGGCCCGAACTCGACCTTCCATTCCGCCGGATATGCCGACGGCCTTTCCTTGTCCTGAGCGTTCATCTCGCCTACTTTCTTGTACTTCTTCTTCGGGAAAGCCGTTTGGGACGTGGTGCGCCGTTCATGAGCCGAGCTTGGTGATCCACTCGATGATCGGTTGGACTGTTTCGTGCGCGTTCTTCTCGAAGATGAGGCCATGACCGTTGCCGGCAATTCCCCACTTCTGCAGGTCGACCCATGTCGCCTTCGCCCCTGCTGTGCTGAGGAAGTCGACGGTCGCGGGTGCCCAGTCCCTGAACGGTGAGGCGCTGCCTGTGAACACCGCCATGGGTTTGTCCGCGAAGGACGGGATCCTCAAGTCTGCGGGTTGGGCATCGCGGACTTCGTCGGCCCGCTCGAACTGGCGTGCAAATGTGATGGGGGCGGTCGTCAGTCCCCACTCGAGCGAGCCGATCGGGAAGGTGGCAAAGGGTGGGCCCATGGGCTCGATGGCCGCGACCCCCACCACATTAGCCGGAGTCCGGTCGGTCACCAGCCATCCAGCAGGTCCTCCTGCGGAGTGCGTCACCAGGACGGACGGCCCGATGCGGTGAAGCAGCGAAACCAGGCGGGCCGCGTCGAGCTGCTGTGAGGCCGCCAGGTCAGCAGGCAGAGGGCCGAAGCCGGCCACCAGGTGATCCAGCTCGGGACTACCACTCCCGCGGCCGAACGGCCACTGGGTCTGCTCCGCCGTCCGGTCGGGCGGCGCGAAGAGGCCGACTGCGGCTTCGTACGGGAAGACACTTCCCATGGGTCCAATGAGGTCCGGGTGGTACGGCGAGCGTCCCAGTCCAGGACGGTCAACGACGTAGGTGGCGAAGCCAGCTGCAACGAAGTGGGCCGCCCATCCGGGCTTCTCGTCGACGGTCGTGAGCCACTCGGAGCCCTGGCCGCCGCCGCCGTGCACGAGGACCAGAGGGAAAGGCCGGGTGACGACCTCGGGTGCCTCCCACTCGACGTACATGGGGCCGAGCTGGACGGTCCCATAGGCAGACGACGTGATCTCGCCCGGGATCCAGAAGCGCCCGCGCCTCGAGGTCACGAGTGGGGCATCTGCCAAGTGGGGTGCGCGCCGAGCTGACATCGAGTCCTTTCCAGACATGGGTGGGAGCAAACGGAGCGACCCGGGCGGCGCCAAGGCGTAGGCTCGGGAGCCCGGCTACCCTTCGGCCTTGGCGACCTGGTCGGGATCGACCATCCCGAAGCCCATCGGGCATCCGGACGAGGTGCCGTCTTTCGAAGGGGCGCCGGCGCCGACGGAGGCACGCATGATCGGGGGCAACGTCTCGCCGCGTTCGGCTGCCACGCGCAGCATCTTCTCGACCATGGATTCCTTGGGTGACGGCATGAGCTTCATGCCGACCATGACGGCACGCATGTAGCTCTTGGATGCCTCTCGCCAGAACCAGGTGGGCCGGTCGATGCCGTTGCACTCGAACTGCCCGTCGTGCCAGAACGTGGTGACCAGCGCACGGGCGAGTGGGCGAGGCAGACGCTTGTGGCGCTCCGCCCACTTGTCGAGCACCGCGTTGGCACACGCCGTCGAGTTCGCGTCGGGAGCCCACGGCTGCGACTCGTACTCGTGGATGAAGTCGATGAAGTCCTCGAAGGTCTCCAGCCGTGGCATGACCTCGCTCAGGGGGCGACCGTCGATGTAGGTGAACGACTCGGTGAGCTTGCGCCCCCAGATGGCTCGCGCCTCCTTCTCCTTGTCGTCCATCTCGGGCAGGCCCAGGTATTCGCGCGCGAGGACGGCGATCCCGGCCACCTCCCAGGCGATGACGTAGGCCCAGAGCGGCAGGTCGTCGAACGCGGAGGGGTAGATCTTCTGATACTTGTCGTGCAGCGCGTTGATAATGCCGACCGAGCGCTTGGTCTGCGGCGACTCGGGACCCCACTCGTTCCACACCAGGAAGTGGTGCGATGTGTCGTCGAATCGATTGTCGGCCCTGTTGAGCAGCTTGCCCATGCCCTCGCGGGTGATGGCCTTCGAGCTGTGGCCGGTGGTCGCGCGGCACATGATGTGGGTGAAGGCCCAGTCGACGAAGAAGTCGCTGACATGGAACAACGTCGTCAGCTTGACGATCTCCGTGTAGTCCCGCTGGGGGTCGAGCGTCTTCACGCGACTCTTGATCCAGCGAGGGCCAGTTCGAACCTCAGCAGGCGGATTGAGCTCGGGCGCGGTAAGTGTCATTTCTGTGTCCTTTCAACAACTTTTGCCAGCGCGATGCGCACGATGCGGGGTGGACGGGCCGCACCTGCTGCCTAGATCGGGTAGTGCCGGTCCCCGGTCTGGATGGTGATCCACCGCAGCTCCGTGAACTCCTCCAGCGCAGCCCTGGACCCGAATCTGCCCCAGCCGCTGGCGCCGACACCGCCGAAGGGCATCTGGGGCTCGTCGTGGACAGTGGGCCCGTTGATGTGGCATATGCCAGAACGGATCCGCTGTGCCACCTGAATCCCGGTGCTCGCGTTCTCCGTGAAGACTGCGGCGGCGAGTCCGTACTCCGAGTCGTTGGCGCTCTCCACTGCGGCGTCGGTGCCGTCGACCTCGATGATGCCGACGACCGGGCCGAAGGACTCCTCGGTGTAGATGCGCATGTCCTTCGTGACGCCTCGCAGCACGGTGGCCTCCAGGTAGAGACCGTCGTGCGCGCCGCCGCAGAGGACCTGCGCCCCTTTGGCCTTCGCGTCCTCGATGAGACTGACCACGTGGTCTCGAGCACCCGCATGGACCACCGGTCCCAGCTGAGACGATGGGTCGCTCGGGGCACCGACGGTGAGGCGTGCGGCGCGCGCCACGAGCTTGTCGGCGAAGGTGTCTGCGACTGCGGAGTCCACGATCAAGCGCTCGGTGGACATGCAGATCTCGCCCTGGTTCATGAAAGCACCGAAGTTCGCGGCCGCCGCAGCCTTGTCCAGGTCTGCGTCGGCCAGAACCAGCAGCGGAGCCTTGCCACCGAGCTCGAGGACGACTCGTTTGAGGTGCCGCCCAGCAACCTCCGCGATGATCCGTCCGACCTTGGTCGAACCGGTGAAGTTCACCCGAGCCGTACTCGGATGAGAGATCAGGGCCTCGACGACCAGCGCGGCATCCTCCGGCGCGTTGGATATCAGGTTGATCGCGCCGGCCGGGACGCCGGCGTCCACGAACGTCTTGATGATCATGGCCTGCGTCAGCGGCGCCTGCTCCGACGCCTTGAGCACCACCGTGTTGCCGAAGGCGAGCGGCATCACGACCGCGCGGACGCCGAGGATCAGTGGCGCGTTCCAGGGCGCGATACCGATCACGACCCCGGCGGGCTGACGAACACCCATGGCCAACAGCCCAGGCATGTCGGACGGGATCGTGTCGCCGACCATCGAGTAGGTCTGAGCAGCCGCCTCCTGCACCATCCCGGTCGCGACGTGAACGTTGAACCGGGCCCACGGAGCCGTGGCGCCCATCTCCCGCCCCATCAACGGGACGATGTCCTTGGCCCGCTCCTCCAACAAGGCGGCGGCACGCTGCAGAATCGCGCGGCGCTCGCCGGGGGACACCGCGGCCCACTCCGGTAGAGCCGCAGCCGCAGCCCCGACCGCACGCCGAGCGTCGTCGGCGGACGCCGCGGCGATGTTGGCGATCGGCTCGTCGGTGATCGCCTCAGTCGTCGTGAAGTACCGGCCGCCCTGCGCGGCCGTCGCCAGACCACCTATGAAGAGCTCGGAGCTGACGATGTCCTCGCGGGCCACCGAGTCAGACGTGATCGATGGCATGTGGCGTCCTCTCGTGCTGCGATGCATGGGGTCGAGATGAGCGTGTCCGAGGTCACCAGGGGCATCAAGGTGGGCGCTCATTGAATGAACTTGTCGGCCTCGCGGAGCTGCCGAACACCCACAGCCGGCTGGTCTCGCGCACACACATTCGCGGTTGCCATCAACAAACCTCGCCCGCCGGGTCCTGGTCGATGAATGGTCACCGGCCTTCCGCCGCCGTCGTCTCGTGGCAAGCATCACCCGGACGCAGTGACCACTCGAGCGCCCCACGGAGCCAGTCGATGGACTTGCCGCGTCCCGCCGGAGCTTTCAACGGAGAGAAGACCAAGCATGACCTGAGCTTGGCCCCCTGCGCCGGACACTGACGGTGTGGGGTCAGTGATCGTGGTCAGGCGGGGTGTGGGCTGCTTCGTAGTCCACGGGGGACAGCA